>CALKYG010000106.1 GCA_938003575.1 uncultured Alphaproteobacteria bacterium | reverse complement strand
TCGGCGGAAAGCACGTCGGATTGGAATGAGGCGTCGGTGACTGGTTTGGTGGCCATAAAAGTTCCCTGCGGCCGCGCCGCGGCCGAATTGACTGAGCGGCAAAGATAGGGCGGCCGAAGCGAAGATCAACCGGTCTTCACGCAAGCGTCAGCGCATGTGCTCGATCGAGGACGTCATCCGGGATCGGCATCAGCCGCGCCTCGAAGGTCCACAGCAGAGCAGTTTCAATCTTACGGTCCGGATAGATTTCCTGAAGCAAAGCGCGATAGGCCGCCATTTGCGCAATATAGGAAGGCGGAACATCGTCCACCGTATTCGGCGGCGGACGGTTCGTTTTATAGTCGACGACAAGAATGCGATCCCCGCAAAAGGCCAGCCGGTCGATCTGGCCCGAAAGCGAGAGATCTGCGCGCCCCCCGCGGGGACGCCCGCCGATCGCGACTTCGCAAAGGCTGCCCGGCGCAAACAGCTCTGAAAACTGGGGGTGCTCCAGTACGCAAATCGCCTCCTCACGCAAGGCGGCCAGGTCGCGAGCGCCGACTGCGTCTGAATGGTGAGCAAGCAGCCTGTCAGCCGCCGCGCGGCGTTCGTGCGGCGCAACATCCGGCAGAAGTTCAAGAAGCCGATGCAATATTCGCCCACGGAGGAATGGTCCGGAGCCGCGCATCGGCGAATAGGCCGGGTCCGCCGCGTCGTCTGACAGCAATTGGGACGGGGACAGCCGGCGGCGCCGTGTTTCCGCCGGAGCCGCCTGGAAAAGACATTCGTCGGGCGCGACGACCATTTGGCGGACGGCCCCCGCATTTTCGGTCTTGATCGCAACTGATTGAGCAATCGCGAATCGTCGCGCGCGGCCTTCGAATCTCGCACCCGCATCAATGACGCCGTCCAATGCGTCAAAAGCATCCTCGGAAAGCGCATGCCAGCTTTTTCTTGCAGGCGGTTGGTTGTGCGGATCGGAATTGCCGCGCTCGCATCCGCAAATGTACAGACGGTCGCGCGCGCGCGTTGCAGCGACATAAAGCAGGCGGCGATATTCGTCGTAGGTGAGTTTTTCTGTGAAGTCGGCCGCTGCAGAGAGAACAGAGTTACCCCGCGCCTCACCGAGTGCGACAACCGGCAGGTCGCCGCCATGCGCGCCCGGAATCGCCAGAAGGGGCCGGCTGCTGCTCAGCAGCGGAAGCCTGTGCGCGTCAATCAGAAAAACAATATTCGCCTCTAGACCTTTCGCCTTGTGCGCCGTCATGACGCGCACCATTTTTCCCGCTTCCGACGATTCCCTGGAAACCTCGACGCCGGACTTGACGACCGCATCGAGAAAGAGCCGCAACGACCGTGGATGACGCGCTTCGAATTCATGCGCCTGCCGGATCAATTCCTCGATCGGTTCGCGGCTCGGGGAGCCGAGGCGTTCCGCAAGGCGACGCCAGCCGGACTGTGCGCCGTTCTCGAGAATAAAGGTGAAAAAGGCAACGGCCCCTTCGTTCAGCGCAATGGTGCGGGCACGGACGATTTCATCATATGCGCGCCCCCAATTTTCCCGTTCCTCACGCCGCTCCTCAAGCGCGCGCCACAGACACGGGTGCGCGCGGTTCGCGGCAAGCTCGTAAAGGCTGTCTTCATCGACATCGAAAAACGGGCTCCTCAACGTCTCGGCGAGGGAAAGATCATCGCCGCTAAACAGGACGGCGCGCGCGTAGGAAACCAGATCCAGGACGCCTTGATCCTCCATCAGCTTGATCTTGTCCGCGCCGGCGACCGGAACGCCCGCCTTGCCGAGTTCGCGGATAATTTCAGAGAACAAGGCGTTCTTCGATCGTCCGCCCCGGCTCTGGACGAGAATCATGATATCGCCCGGCTCGACCTTTCGCCCTTGAGACTCGAGGGTTTCCCCGTTTTCAAGCCACCCCGCGATGAGACCGGAAATCTCCGTCGCAAGCTTTCTCGCCGGGCTTTCGGCCGAAACCGCGTTAAGCGGCGCATCCCATGGTTTTGGCGTTTCGGATTTCGATCGCTTCACAAGCGGCCAGAGTTCGACGAATCCAGCCTCGCCCGTTCGCGTGCAAAAGTGTGTCAGGGGCTTCCTGACGCTGACGCCTTCGATGACGTCGTCTCGTTTGAAAAGCGCGTCTACAAATCTCAGCACCGGCGCCGTCGTTCGGAATGAAGCTTTAAGTTCGACATTTTCATAAGCCTGCGCCGCCTGGATCTTCTTCCCTAGTTCGATCTCCTTTTCAGCGAAAAGCGCAGCGTCAGCCCCTTGAAACGAATAGATTGACTGCTTCTGGTCGCCGACGGCGAAGAAGGTGCGTGCGCCCGCCCTTGCGCCATCGCCGGAATAGAACTCGTCGAGCGGCGCTTCAATCACCGACCAGGCGTCGCGGCCCGTGTCTTGCGCTTCGTCGAGGAGAATGTGCGCAAGCCCCATGTCAAGCTTGTAGAGAACCCACTGCGCGCCGCCGTTCGAAAAAAGGAGCGCGCGCGTCATTGAGATGAGATCGTCGAAATCGAGCGCGGCGCGAGCAGCCTTCAACGCATCATATTCGAGAAAACAGCGTTCCATCAGCGTAAGGAATGCGCGCGTGTCCTCTACGGCGTCCGCCGCATGAATCCGGTCGACGCCGGATAGGTATTGTTGTTGCGCAGTCTTCAGGAAAGGCTCAATCGCGGGGTCGATTTCCTGAGTCGCTTTGGTTCCGAACTTGGCTCGCGGATCTCCCTTGCTGTCTAAGAACAGTTTGGAAAGCGCCGCCAGACGATCGCGGGTTGAGGCCGCCAGAAGGTAATTCCGTATGGGAGCCGCGCAGAGTTTTTGCGGATTGCCGCCGCTTGCGTCGAGCGCGGCATGCGCGACTTCAAGCTGCTCGCGCGAAAGGGATCCAAAGAGCTTCTCAGAAAGGGTCTCGCTCGTCTCACCGCACTCAATGCCCATCGCCGCAGCGACTTCGTCGCCGAGCGCGGCCCAGCCGCCGTCAAAGGCTCTTGCGAACAAGCGCTTCTTGCCGATCGCATCTGCAAGAAGGTCGCGCAGATCAGCTCCGTTCATGCGGCTGAGGAGGCGGTCGAAGGCGGCCGCAGTCTCACCGTCGGCGCCGGACGCGACGCGACTTACGGCGTCTTGTTTTATCTTGGCGGATTCTACGTCTTCGATAACGCCGAAGCCGGGCGGGACCCCGGCTTCCAGCGGGAAGCGCTTGAGGACGCTCTCGCAGAACGAATGAATCGTCTGTATTTTAAGACCGCCAGGCGTTTCAAGCGCCCGCGCAAACAGACGGCGCGCGCGCGCAAGCTCGTCGGCGCTTCGCACACGCGCATCGCCGTCCAGATCAGAAAGCTCCCGTTGCAGTTTCGCATCGTCCGCCAGCGCCCATTCGCCGAGCAACTTGAAAAGACGACCGGACATTTCAGCCGCTGCGGCTTTTGTGAAGGTGATACAGAGGATCGTCGAAGGGTCGACCTCCCTGAGAAGCAGCCGCGCCACGCGGTTGGTTAAGACCCTTGTCTTTCCTGAACCTGCGTTGGCTGACACGAACGCCGACAGCGACGGGTCTGCGGCGATACGCTGGCCGGCCGTCGTCTCGGCGATCAAGGCTTCTGCGCTCACTCGCCGCCTCCATCGGCGCCGTCGTCGGCGGCGCCCCATTCTCGCCGCCGTGCGAGCTGGTCGAAATCGCCATAATCATCGACGAATTCCGGGCGCGGCTGAGAATGATAGGTCATTTCTGGATCATCATAGCGGCGTACAAATGACTTAAGGCCTTCAATCGCCTCCTCGATCGCCGCCTTTGTGTCTGCGCCTGACCTCGACAGCGTGTTGTCCGATTCCCGGTCCTTGCGGTTGAAGAGCCGGCAATAGGCGTAGGATGCGACCTCCCGCGCGCCGATTGATTGAAATCCGCCAGCCTCGACCAGGGCGCCGGTCAGCGGCAATTGCGGCGTGAAGCGCCGAATCTGGTTCTCTGTGGGTATGGCGCCCAGCTTGTAATCGAAGATGGCGGCGCGGCCGTCATTCAGGATATCAATGCGGTCAGCGCGCGCCGTCAGCGTGAATGGCGGATCAATGCCGGGAACCGTCCAGCGCCCTTCGCCTTCGAGAACGCCGGCCCTTCCCTCGGCGCGGCGCGACGCTTCGAAATCGACAAACCAGGCGAACGAATCCCTGACGGCGGCGGACCAAAATCGGCGATCGGCGTCGCTGAGCCCAAATCCCGCCGCCTGCTCATCGAATATCGCCTGCAGCGACGCCGCGGTAGGCGAAGCCCCGGCCTGCGCCGCCATTTCAAAGACTTTATGCATCAGCATTCCCATTTCACGGGAAGTAAAGGCGCCGCCGGGATCTTCAACTTTTCGCAGGCCGAGCAGATAGGTCGCGTAAATCGCGTAGGGATCGCGCAGCCATTTTCCAACGCGCGTCACCGAAACTTCGCGAGGCCTTCGACCGGGCCCCGCTTTCGGATTCGGCCTTCCCTGCGGCTTTACGCGCTCTGGCTCATGCAGCTTTTCGATCGTTGCTCGCCACATTTCCGACCTGTCCACAGCATCGAGCGCGCCGGCGCCTATTAAAATGTTCTTTAAACGGACGATCCATCGTGACGGATTCGCCGGCTTGCCGTCCGCGCGTTTCGAGCGCGTCAGGACGATTTCCCGGTGCGCCGCAAGGCTTGCAAAATCATGCGCTGAAAGACCGAGGCGCCTTTCCGGAGAGGGAAGCCCCAGATCCTTTCGCATTTTCCGAGACAGAAACGGATCGCGCGCCGCATCCGCCGGCCACTCGCCCTCATTCATTCCGCCGAGAATGATCAGATCTGCGCTCTGCATGCGCGCCTCAAGCGGCCCCAGGATCGAAATCCGTGGGTGTGCGGCGCCCTTGTTCCGAACCGCGACAGCGGCGATCATCGCCTCGAACAGGTCCATATAGCGGCGGTCTGCGAATTCCTCGACGAAGGCGGCCGCATCCCTCAATTCGGCGAGAAGCGCTGCGCCAGCCTCGCCGTCATCGCCTGACCATAGAATTTCGCCGCCGGCGATGCGTTCGGCTGCGTCGATGTGGGCGTCGAGAAGGGCAATGAACGCCGCGTCAGGCTTCGATTGGAACACGGTCGCTGCGGCGCACGACCTGTCGATTACGGCGAGCGCATCCGATAATTGCGGCGCGCGCTTCGCGAAAGCCTCCCGGAAATGTTGAAGTCCTTTCGCCAGTCTTTCTCCGCGCAAGGCGTGATCGATCGCGTCGACCGCTCTGATTCTTGCGTCCGGATCAAGTCCGAATGATGCAAGCGGGTGGCGCAACAGTGCGAGGAACAAGACAGGATCCGAAGGATTTTCGAGGAACCGCCCGACAAGGCGCAAGAAGGTCCCCCGGGGCGTATTGCTGAATGGAACGCCCGCGCTGTCATCGACCGAGATGCGCCAGCGCCTCATTTTCAGCGCGACGCGACGCGACAGATGGCGGTCCGGCGTCACCAGAATGGCCGTCTTTCCGGGCTCTTCGACCGCGATGCGAAGAATCGCTGCGATAATGCTCGCTTCGCTCTCCTCGTTCTCCGCTTCTATGAGAGACACGCCGCGCGTCGCCTGAACAAGCGCCGGGTCCTCACGTGTCATTACGCCGACGAGCGAGAGCCAGTCGTCGGTCGCGGCGGCGGGACGCAATGCAAGCGTCAGCAGCGCCCGTCTCGGATTCTCGCCGCCTGAACCGCGCCAGGGACGGACGGCTTCGGGTTCCAGCTTCAACTGTCCAAGCAGCGCCTTCAATCCGGATTGCGGATGCGCATCGTCAATTGCGTCCCAGGAGCGTTTGTCCATCGACCTGTCAAGGCCAGGCAGAACGGCGAGGCCCTTCGGCGCGCGCGATATCGCATCGACGAGCCGTGCGACAGCCGGCGCGCTCGCGGTTGTGCCGGCGACAATCAGGGGGCGTTGCGGAGCCGCCGCCGCAATCCGTTCCGCTGTCGCCGAGATCAATCTCACACGCCGGTCAGCCGTATCGATCCGGCCGATCCTCCTTAGATAGTCGGGCCAGATCGATATGACAATCTCGAGGAAATCGAGCGACCTCGCCCAATGCTCGGCTGCATCTTCGACGTCAATCTCCCTGAGACGGGAGGGGTCAATTTCGTCCGTATAAAAAGCATCAAGAAGCCTTCCGAGCTCTCGTGCCGCAGCGATCGCCGCCGGCCAGTTGCCCTGGCCCGCGAAAATGCGATTTTGCGCCGAGATTATCCTCGCGAGCATGATCATGCGCTCCGTTGACGACACCGCCGGCGGAAAGTTCAACTCGTCTTGCACATCGCCCGTGAATGCGATGAGCTCTTCCTCTTCGATGTCGCCGATTGCCTTAAAGCGCGGGAGGAGCGCCGCGCCGACGCCTCGCTCTTCATAGGCGCTGAGGAAAGCGTCGGCCGCCGCCCGCACGGCGCGTCGTGTAGGGAAGTAAATCTCTGCACTCGGCAAGTCTGCGCCAAGCGCGTCGATCAATTCCTCCGCCAGATCGTCAAGAAACGGTCTGCCGTGATCGATTGAGAACAGGCGAGGACCTTGTACGTCAAATGGGGAGGCGGGCGGCGCGCTTTTCGGCATCACCCAGTTTGTCGAAAAAAGTTTCGGCAAGCGCAAGCCCTTCCGGATCGCCGACATGCATCCACGGGCCATGGTGGACAATAGCGAACATTCGCGCCGCCTTGCGCGCCTTGTCCCAAAGAAGTCGTGTGGAAAACGGCCCGTCGGGCGCTCCGTCCAGCAGCGAGGGCCGGATGATTTGAAGGCCGGTGAATACATATGGCGCAGTGCGCCCCGGCCCGCGTAGCGGCTTGCCGTCGATCAGCTCGAAATCGCCGGCGCCGTCATATCCGGTTGCATTTTCCGTGGGCGTGAGCAGCAGGAGAGCGTCCATTTCCCGATCGCGCCAGGTCGCGGCCAGCCTCGCGCAGGCCTCGCCGTCGGCGTCAACCAGAATTGCGTCGGTGTTGGTGCAGAAAACCGGCGCCTCGCCGAGCAAGCGACGCGCTTTCTTCAGTCCGCCGCCGGTTTCGAGCAGCAGATCGCGTTCATCGGAAATCAGGATCTCGGGCCTAAGCCTGGTGTTGAGATGCGCTTCAAGCTGGTCCGCGCGGTAATGAACATTCACGACCGCGCGCCTGACGCCGGCGCTTTCAAAGCGATCAAGCGTCCAGTCGATCAGCGGCTTGCCGCCGACCTTGATAAGCGGCTTGGGCAGGTTGTTGGTCAGAGGGCGCATTCGCGTGCCGAGTCCGGCGGCGAGCACCATCGCAGTTTCGGGCATATTGGTCAGAAACGGTCTCCGAAATATTTTGCGAAGAAAGCGGCGACGGGCGCAAGGTCGGGGTGAACGAGATCGCGCCGG
>CALKYG010000105.1 GCA_938003575.1 uncultured Alphaproteobacteria bacterium | reverse complement strand
GCTGCGGCATTATCGGCGTGTGCGCAATTGATCCGTACCGGGATCGCCTGTGCGCTGCGAGCAAAGGCGAGAACGCAGGAGGCAGGGGCGGATCTCGTCCGGGGAATTTACCTTTCACATCTCCCCCGGCGGTTGTTTCTCGTCTGCGCGGCGGTCTTGCGTTTCCTCTGTCGCTTGTTTTCGGGTATGATAAAATCGTTGGAGGGACGAGGGCAGGTGTCGTCATGAAAAGCGTTGAAGCGATTTTCGGAGGAATTCTCGCGCTCGTCGTTCTCGGGGCCGCGATTTTCATGGTTGCCGGCGGCCAGTGGGGCGGCGGCGCGCCGTCGCCGCCGGGCCCGGTTGCGCCCCCGCCTGGCGGCGGATCTTCTACCGGCTCCGCCGGCGCGGACGTTCTTTGCCAATGCTTTGACCAAGCGTTTGATCTTGCCGGCGATAATGTCGGCGTCATGTCCTCGCAATACAGAACGGGATTCGAATCATGCCGTGCGGTGGCGGGTGCGCGCGGCGGCGACGCCTGGACGGCTGGATGGAATGCAAGGCTGTCATCAAAGCCGTTCCAGGCCAGCTGCAGCGCCTGGCTCCGCCGCGACTGACCTGGTCAGCAACCTTCTGATTTCAACGGCCGCGCGAGCAACGCGGCAATGATCTCGTCCAGCCCGCGCGCACCGGAAACAAGGTCGGCCACAGCGGCGCAGATCGGCATTTCAACGTTGGCGCGCTTGGCCATCGCGACGACGGCGGGCGCTGTGGCGACGCCTTCTGTGACGGCGCGGCGTTCGCCGAGCACGACATCGATCGATCGGCCGCGCCCAAGCTCAAGCCCCAGCGACATATTCCGTGACTGGCGCGATGTGGCGGTAAGGATGAGGTCGCCGAGCCCTGAAAGCCCGGCCATCGTTTCGGGCCTCGCGCCCATGGCGAGCCCAAGACGCTGAAATTCCGCAAACCCGCGCGCAATCAAGGCCGCCCGCGCGCTGTCGCCAAGACCGCGCCCTTCAACGGCGCCGGCCGCGATGGCCAGCACATTCTTGACCGCACCGCCGAGTTCGGCGCCAACGAGGTCGTCGGAAAGGTAAGGTCTGAAATGCGGTGCGCTGAGCGTCGCCATCCAGCGCGCGCCGAGGGCGGGATCGCCTGCCGCGAGCGTCACCGCAGTCGGCAGACCAATGGCTACGTCCCGGGCGAAGCTCGGACCCGAAAGAACGGCGGGTCTTGCTTCCGGCCACACCTCTGAAAGGACCTCGGTCAGCATCCTGCCGGTCGATCGTTCAAGGCCCTTTGAGCAAAGGGCGAGCGGCGTCGACAATGGTGCGACAGTCTTCAATTCTCCGAGAAGAGCTCGTGAATGCTGCGCTGGCGCGACGAAAAGATAGGCGTCGCATCCTGCGGTCGCCGCAAGGTCGGACGTCGCTCGCAGTGACCGTGGAAGGCGCACGCCAGGCAGAAAGGGCTTATTTTCGTGTGATTCATTGATCGCCTGCGCCGTCTCCGGCTCCAGCGTCCAGATCAAGGTCTCGATTTCGTTGGCCGCTACAAGGGCAGCAAGCGCCGTGCCCCATGCGCCGCCGCCGATTATAGCCGCCGAGGCGAAGGGTGACGCGCCGTGTTTCATGTGCGATTATGACAATTGAACACTTCGGAAAGCATTCATTCCAGTTCCGTTGCGAGAGCTATGACCCTATGCCCTTAACGGCATTGCCGCCGCTTGACGATACGGCGCGCGCCATCCTTGGAGCCGCCAGCAAGCGCTTCTTGCACTATGGCTACGGCAAGACGACCATGTCGGAGATCGCCGGCGACTGCAACATGTCGACC
>CALKYG010000104.1 GCA_938003575.1 uncultured Alphaproteobacteria bacterium | reverse complement strand
TCACTTTTGTCGTCCCATAGATGAACTCTCCCGAACCGGGAATGATCGTCACGGCGCGCAGAGCGTTTTCAAGCGACGCCGGATCATTCTCGCCGAGCGCTTTTTCAATCTCGAAGGAAAGCTGCGGGATGCGGTTGCCGAAATCCTTAAGCGGCAGGTCCTCGAACACGACATAGGCGAGGCCGCGGAAGCCGGGCGCCTCGCCCTCGATCGCGTTGATGAGATCGTCCGGCGTTTGCGTTTCGGTTCCGCGATAGATGCGGCAATTCACTTTCGAAAGATCAAAGGGCTTTCCGTCCGCCCAGACGCGCGCGACGCGATCGATGACGCCTTCGCAAAGCCCGACGGCGAAGGAAAGCGAATAGAGATATTCCTTCACCGTCGTCTTCGACGCCGCGAGCCGCCCGCCCTTGCCGCCGGACGTCTCGGTCGTCTCCTGCAGAGTCTCCCTGAAATTCGCCGCCCAGATCAACTGGCCGGCGACGCGCGCGCGGCCGAAGACCCGCGTGACGCCCGCCCCTTCGGTCGAAGACTGGATGGTGAAGCTGTCGAGACGGGGCCCCTCGACCGTGCGTTTTCGCGGACCGAAGATCAAACGCTCGGCGACGCCCGCGGCGTAGGACGCCGCGGTCGAGGCGAGCGTGCGGGCGATGATCTGTCCGGCGCCGGCGCGGCCGACAGCGGACGCGGCGGTGAGGATCAGCTGGGCCATGAGGCGACTCCCGGAAAATCGAATACGCCGGCGATGCGGTCGGTCCACCAGCGGCAAAGCCAGCTTTCGACGACCGCGCGGCCCGCATAGGCGTGAATGAACCGGCCTTCGGACGACACGACGCCGCAATGCTTGGCGGGGCCTGTCCTGACGATGCGGAAGACGAGCACATGGCCGGGACGAAGCGGCGCCGGCCCGGCCTCGACGAGATGGCGGCGCGCGGCGGAGAGCAACGGCTCTTCGCAGGGGCGGCGCTCGTTCCAGTCGGGCGTATAGGGCGGCGGGGTTTCCGGCGCCGTTCCGAGAAGCTCCGTATAAAGACCTCTGACGAGGCCGAGACAGTCGCACCCGGCGCCCTTCGCGGACGCCTGGTGCACATAGGGCGTGCCGATCCAGCTCCGCGCGGCGGCGACGATGTCGTCCCGGGAAATCGCGCTCATCGTCTTCCCCCGTCGTTCTTTTCCGCCTTCAGCGGATAGGACACCGCGAAGTCGTTGCCGGGCATCAGGTGAAAACCGCGGAAATTGACGAGGTTCGAGAACTTCGCGCGGCACGTCTCGGCGCGCTTGTCGCAGCCCGCGATCGCGTCGAACGCGTCGCCGACCGCGACGGGGCGCCCGGGCGGCAGCCAAAGCGAGATGGCGTCGCCCGCCGGATTGCGGTCATGCGCCTTGACGGACGCCCGGGTTCCGGCGTTCGCGCCCGACGCCCAGACGAGGAGGCCGTGCGCGAACCAGCCGCCGGCGAAGGACGAAAGCCCGGCGGCGAGGAACCGCTGGTCGTCGAGGATCGCCGTGACGACGCCCGCGCCGCGGAACGCCGGCGCTTCGGCGTCGACGCCGCAGCGCGCGTCGCCGAGCACGGCGTCGCAGCCGCGCTGGAAAACGCGGCCGACCGTGCGGTCGAGCGCGAAGCTCAGCCCGCGGATCTCCGCGCGAAAGCGCCCGCCCTCGCGCACGACCTCGCCGATGACGCCGCGCTTGAGAAGCATCCTTTGCTCGGCGTCGCTCCAGTTGACGCGCCAGATCTCGACCGCCGCGTCGTCGTAGCGGCCGGCGGCGAGATCCTCAGCTGACAAGGCGTCGGACGACAGGGCGCCTTCGATCTCGCTGTTGTCGACGGAAAGATCGGCCGAGCTTTCGATCGCCGCGCCGTCGGCGCCGGCGTCGGGCTCGAACACGGCGCCGTCGAAGGACAGCGGCCGGTCATGATCGGTGAAGCCGATCACGGCGCCGTCCTTTCGCGTAATCCTCCAGCAGGTCGCAAGGGTCGTCGCGCCGGAGGAAAGATGCGCCTGCAATGACGGATCGACGGCGCGCATCAGACGGCGACCTCGATCAGCGGAATCGACGGAATGTCGCCTGCGCGAAAAGCGGCGAGATTGATGCGCAGCGAATCGGTGTCGAAGCGGACAGGGCAATCGAAAACAAAACCCGCCGTGATCGCGGCGCCGGCGGGCGGCGCGGCGGCGAAGGCGACCGTCCCCGTCGTTTCATCCGCGCTGAAGGCGGAGGTTTCAACGCCGTCGACGGCGACGCGCACGGTTCCGGCGGCGGGCTTTGCGATCCGCCGCGGCCAGGACGCGCCTCCGTTCGCGTAAAGTTTGAAAAGCGGAAAAACAAGGCTGGCGCCGTCGCCGGTTCCGATCAGCTGATCTTGCGCCGTCACCGCCTTTCCGTAGGCTGAAGACTGATGATCGAACGGATCGCGGAAACGAAAGCCGTACAGCCGCCCGCGCCGCGCTTCGAAAAAGGCGGTCACCTTCTCGATGTCCGCCATCGACTTGACGCCGTAGCCGGCGTTCCAGCTGCGCCGCGAATTCGCCCATTGCGCATTGCGCTCCTCGCGGCCCGAAACGAGGGTCACGATCTCGGTCTTGCGCATCGGCCCGCCTTCGGCGTTCAGCGAGATGTCGAGCGGGAACAGGGTTTCGTGAAAGCCGGTCACTGGTTTCTCGCTCCTCTTGACAGGACGCGCGCGAGGCTCGCGGCGATCTGCGTTTCGGACGCGCGGAAATTTTCA
>CALKYG010000103.1 GCA_938003575.1 uncultured Alphaproteobacteria bacterium | reverse complement strand
CCGGCGTTCCATGCTCATCGGTCGCGCACAGGAAGAGAACGGTTTCGCCCTTCGCCCGCTGAAACCGGGCGTAGACGTCCGCGGGCAGCATGGAGCCGACAAGATTGCCGAGATGCTTGACGCCGTTGATGTAGGGAAGCGCTGACGTAATGAGGATGAGGGAAATCTGGAGCCGACAGGGGTGTGCTGCTGAAGCTTTCCGGTGGGCTATAGCGGGTCGCCGCCGCCCGGAACAAGGCGCAACCCGCGTATCGCCCGATTGGCCGCGATTTTGAAGAGAAGGTCGGGAAAACCCAGTGTTTATCCCGCATCGAGGCCCGGATGTCCCGCTTCAAGACAATTTTCGCCGCCACCGCCGCCGCAATCACGCTCGCAGCGGCCGCATCAGCCGCTCCCGTCACCGTCCGGGACAATCCGGACAATGGCGCTTCGGTCTTCGCGTCCGGCCTTGGACGCTCTGTTTCCATCAATCATGACGGCGTCAACAGAACAGTCGGCGCGGGCGCATTCAGCCTGCAATACCAGTCGGCTTCCGGCTGGACGGATTTTCTCACCTTCTGTCTTCAGCTCGACGAGTGGCTGTCGCTCCCGAAGGACCATGTGCGCGTCGACGGCGACTCGTATTTTCCGGTCGCGGCCGACCGGACGGCGATCGAAATCCTCTATGGCGCCTTCATGGCACCCGGACTCGGCCTTAAAGACTCGACCAGCGCCGCGGCGATGCAGTCGATCATTTGGGAAATCACCGAAGACGGCGCGTCCGCATTCGATCTCTCTTCCGGTTCCTTCCGGCTTCTCTCGAGCGATGTCCTGTCGAAAGCGAACAGTCTGTGGGCGCTCGTGCTCAGCGGACAGTACGCGCCGGTCCGCTTCGACGTCTTTTCCGCGCGCGGCACGCAGGACCTGCTGGTTTCGCAAGTGCCGGTTCCGGGCGCCGCATTCCTGTTCGGCAGCGCGATCGCCGGATTTGCGTTCGCGCGCCGTCAACGCAAGGGGTAGCCTGAAGCGGCGCTTCGGGCTTGGGGGGCGAGACGCTCGCGGCGCCGTCAGGGCGCGCGGGCGTTTCGTTTTTCAGTCGGCCGTCGGATAGGTTCGCCGCATATAGGCGAGAGATTGCTTCACGATCGCCTCAAGCGCTGAAACATCAGCGTCGCTCAGCTTATTGATGTAAAGGCATGATTTGCCGAGCCTGTGCTTACCGAGCTTTCTGAATAGCGGATCCGCCTCCGGAACGCCGCCGATGATATAAAATACGAGAGCGGACGACCGCGGGGAGAAGCCGGTCATGCACATGTCGCCTTCGCGGCCGCTTTCGTATTTGTAGTGATAAGACCCGAAGCCGATGATCGACGGCCCCCACATCTTCGGCGTTAGGCCCGTCCATTTCTTCATCAACCTGAGCGCCGTCTGCGCATCCTTGCGGCGCTGCTCATTCTCAATCGCCGCAATGAAGCCGTTGACGCTCGCCGTCGTCGGCCTGGTTTTCATGACAGACGATTTCGCCTTCGCCGCTTTCTTTCCGGCGCTTTTGACGGGCCTGGCGGTTTTCCTTTTCGTCGCAGATCTTTTGACCGTCACCTTGTCCGCCCTGAAATCCTACGCTTCTCCGGTCGCATGCGCCCAGTCGCGGGGCAGCTTCTTCGATGTCCAGTAAAACGCGGCCACAGCGATGAGGCTGGAGACGCCGAGGGTGGTCAGCGAAAGGCGGAGGCCGGCGACTTCGCCGTATTCCGCCGCGAAATAATCGGATGCGGCGCCGACCCACAGCGGCGCCAGTCCGAGCGCGACGAGGTTCAGCACAAAGAACATGAAAGCGACCGCGAAGGCGCGCATGGTGGGGGGCGCCAGCGTCTGCACAAGCGCCCATGTCGGACCGAGATACATGCCAAGACCGATCAGGAAAGGCGCCGCCCAGACGAAGGCGATGACATGCGTCGGCGCCCAGACCTGAAGGAAGCCGACCGGTATGGTCAGAAGCATCCCGAGCGCCGGGATGACAGCATAGACGCTCTTTCTCTTTTTTCCGAACCGGTCCGTCAGCATGCCGCCGAGATAGGTGCCGACGCCGTAGGCGACGCCGTTGAGAAGTCCGAGCGGTACGGTGATCTCCTGATAGGAAATCTCATAGGTGCGCCTGTAGAAATCGACCGCCCACATTCCAACGCCGTAGCCGGTGAACGATGCGGCTGTCGCGCCGACGAGCAGTCCCCAGAACGACGGAATTTTCAAAAGCGTCTTTACGCCTTCCTTGAATGGAACCGGGGCCGTCGCGCGCGCGCCGTCCTGCGCGCCGCGAACCGGCTCCCGGACCGTCAGCTTAAGGACGATCGCCAAAAGGATGCCGGGTATTCCGACGACGAAAAAGGCGTTGCGCCAGCCGAGATTTTCGAGCACCCAGCCCCCCGCGAGAAAGGCGAGCATCTGTCCGAACGGAATGCCGAGCGAGAAAATCGACAAGGCG
This sequence comes from uncultured Alphaproteobacteria bacterium, assembly GCA_938003575.1. Lineage (GTDB taxonomy): Bacteria > Pseudomonadota > Alphaproteobacteria > Caulobacterales > Parvularculaceae > Amphiplicatus. The sequence goes on along the minus strand of CALKYG010000103.1, from coordinate 1,860 downwards.
GTCGAGCGCTTCTCCTTCGGGAAATAGTCCGAGATGATCGAATGCGACGGCGGCGAGCCCCCGGCTTCGCCGATGCCGACGCCCACTCTTGCGAGCGCGAGCTGCATCGCATTCGCGGCAAGGCCCGACAAAGCCGTAAACGCCGACCAGACCGCGAGCGATATCGTCACGATGTTGACGCGGTTCCAGCGGTCCGCGGCCCACGCGATCGGCACGCCGAGCGTCGTATAGAGCACGGCGAAAGCCAGCCCCTTCAACAGCCCGAGCATGGAATCGGAAAGGCCGAGTTCTTCCTTGATCGCCGGCGAGACGATCCCGATGATCTGCCGGTCGACAAAGTTGAACGTATAGACGAGCGTCAATATCCCGAGCACATACCATGCATAGGGATCGGATTTGACCGTCGCTTCTGCGCCGCTTTTCGCCGGCGCGGCTTCTGCCGTCACTTCCCGAATCCGGTCACGCAGCCGAACGCCGCGCGGCCGACGGCGGCCACCGCGCGCGGATTGTCGATCCTCAGCAGGCTGTCTACGGCCTCCATCGCGCTGTCGGCGCGCGAAAGGCCGACCGTGTATTCGGCAAGATCGCGCAGGTCGCGATCGTCGAGCCGGTCGTCAAGGTCGTCGACCATGCAATCGGCCATGTCCGCCGAAAGGCCGATCGCGCGGAACCGGTCGTTAAGCGTCATTTTCGCGGCGGTGGCGCAGGATGCAAGCAGCGCCAGCGACAGCGCAGCTGATACGAAACGCATGGAGTTCCTCCCTGTCGGCATGTTCGCGGCCGTTGTGATGGCGGCGACCATGCGTAAGATGGCGGCGTTTCGCAAGCCGACGATGCAGGATTTTCGATGAAAGCAATGATGAGCCACGAGCCGGGCGGACCGGAGAGTCTGAAGATCACCGAGGTTCCAACGCCTGAACCCGGCCCCGGACAGATCCGGATCGGCGTGAAAGCGGCGGGCGTCAACTTCCCCGACACGCTGATCATTCGCGACATGTATCAGTTTCGCCCGCCCCGCCCGTTCGCGCCGGGCGGCGAGGTCGCCGGAACAGTCGATGCGCTCGGGGACGGCGTGACGGCCTTCAAGAAGGGAGACCGCGTCCTGGCGATGACGCTTCACGGCGGCTACGCAACGGATCTTGTCGTTGATGCGAAGGCGGCGGTCGCAATTCCGGACAGCATGCCCTTTGATGAGGCGGCCGGTTTCCTCATGACGTACGGCACGTCGCATTACGCGCTGAAAGACCGCGCGCGCCTGAAAGCCGGTGAGACGCTGTTCGTCCTCGGCGCCGCCGGCGGCGTCGGCGCGGCGGCGATTGAAATCGGCAAGGCGATGGGCGCCAAAGTGATCGCCGGCGTTTCTTCTCCCGAGAAAGCGGCGTTCGCGCGCGAACTCGGCGCCGATGAGTTCGTGATTTATCCAAAAGACATCGACAAGGACGGACAGAAAGCCCTTGCCGGCCAGATCAAGGCGGCGGCGGCGGGGCTCGGGTCGCCGGACGGCGTCAATGTCGTTTACGATGCGGTCGGCGGCGACTACGCCGAACCCGCCGTGCGCGCGCTCGCATGGGAGGGCCGGTTTCTCGTCGTCGGCTTACCGGCCGGAATTCCGAAGCTGCAGCTCAATGTGACATTGCTCAGGAGCTGTCAGATCATCGGCGTTTTCTGGGGCGCCTTCACGATGCGCGATCCGGGACGTCACGCGAGCCATGTCGCCGAGCTTCTCCGCTGGTATGCGGAAGGAAAGGTGAAGCCGCGCGTCACTGCGCGCTTTCCGCTTGAACAGGCGGCCGCCGCCCTGAAGCTCGTCGAGAGCCGCAATGTTCAAGGCAAGGCCGTTTTGACGATCGCCTGAGGGAT
>CALKYG010000102.1 GCA_938003575.1 uncultured Alphaproteobacteria bacterium | reverse complement strand
GCTCGCCGGCAAGATCAAATATGCCGGCGACGCCGCACATTCAGTCGTTCGCTCCTTCGACCGCTTTCGACCGCCGTTGCGTGACCGGTTCGGCGCCCGCGGCGAACCGGCGGATCGAGTCGAGCGGGTCGGCGTTAATTCCGTGTTCGGCGGCGATGATGAGCGCCCCCTCGTTTGGATCTTCCCTCAACAGCCTGCGCCTCGCGGTTTCGATCGATGCGGCGGCGCGCGAACCGAACGCCTTCGTGTCGGTCACATAGAGCGTTGCGGCGTCGAGCTTGCGGCCTGAATTGTCCTCGATGGTCTCAACGCGGACAGTCATGCTGTTCCCTGCGAATGTGAGCGGCAGCATGGCGACGGATATGCGCCGCCATCCGACGCCGTCTGCGGCGCGAAGACCGATCAGTTCGTCAATCGCGCTTTCGCCGGATGCGACGGCCGCTGCGACAGTGACGGCCGCCGCAGAGGACCGATAGCCCTGAACCTCCAGCCATTCGCCCGAACGCAGGGCGGGCCGCCAGCCTGGCGTCGCGGCGTCAGTCACGAAGCCGTCCGAACGATAGGCGGCATGCGCGATCGTCGGCGCAAGCGGCTGCGCTCCCGGATCCGCGACGCCCCCCAGAGCGTGAGAGCCCGCCAGCAGCGCCGCCGCGGCGAGGCTGGCGGAGGACGATCCCCGCACCGTTGCGCGAACCTCTGCGGCGGGCGGCCGCAAGGCGGGCGCATCGCGAAAACGGTGCGCAATCGCTGCAAGGGCGAGCATCAGCACGCCGTAAAACGCCCAGCCCGCCACGACATGTTCGGGCCCCAGTCCGAAGCGGCGATCGGTTGCGGTCGCGACGAGAACAATTGCGAACGCGCGGATCCAGTTCGCGACGAGCGCGGCGGCGATCGCGACAATGATGAACGCGAACCGCTTTCGCCAGGTGCGAAATGAAAGATAGCTGACCAATGCCGACAACATCGCCGAGGCGAGCAGGAAGCGAAGGCCGGCGCAGGAGTCAGCCATTTCAAAGCGGCCCGCTGACGTTGACAGGATGAACCCGTCGCGGTCGGTCGCAACGCCGGCGAGGTTCAGCCCGGCTGCGACAGCGGCGGACGCCCAATCCTGCAGCGTCGGCGTCAGCTCTTCGCCGAACGGCGCCATGAAGAAGAGAAAGCCGAGCGGAAACGCCCATTGGGCCGCAAGCGTGCGGCCGAAGGCGACGATGACCGCGCCGATGATCGCCAGCGTGACTGCAAAGTGACCGGCAATGTCCGCGCCCGCCGCCCGTGAGAAGAGCCAAAGGATGCAAGCGGCGAGGATCGGAACAACCCCGAGCCAATCGTCGGCGGGTTCTTCCCTCCGCCAATCTCTCCGGGCGAGGATCAGGCCTGCCGAGACGGGAAGAACGAACAGTCCCTGATGATAGACCGATGAGTTGATCCAGATCCCCGCCATCGACGTCCACGCATCGCGAAATACGACGATGGCGACAATGAAGAGCGATAGAAAAATTAAACCTGCACGCGCCCAGGAGGCGCGCGCCGTCCCTCCGGACCAATCTTGCAGTGCGGCAGTGTCAATCATCGCTCGCCTTTCGCCGACGGACTGGCGCCGACTTCCAGCGACATGCAAAGTGCGGTCCGTTCCGGCGGCGGTCTATTGCGTCGAGGATTCCTGAAGAACGAAGCAGTTGAGCCTTACAGCCTTGATTTTTTCGCAGGTGAGGGCGGCTTCGGCTTCTGAAAGCCTTGTAAAGCGCGCCCGGTAAAGCGTCTGCCCGTCGCCGGCCGGAGCCGGCTCGACCGCGCGAGGTTGTTGGGTCAGCCCGGCGGCCGCGGCGGCGGTCTCAAGCTCCTTTTGAGCCATCGTCTTGGACGAATAGGCGCCGATCTGGACATGCCAGCGGCTGAGATCGTCGAAGTCGCCTTCACCGAGCATTTCGTCCATAGGCGTCAGCGCCGACAGGCGCACACGTTCATATTCGTTGAAATCATCGGAATTGGCGGCGGCGATCAGCACGCCGATTTCGTCATTCGCCGGCATGGAAGAGGCAGACCCGAGCGGGCCGAAGGACGCCGCTGCGATCGTCAGTTCCTTGCGCAGGCCTTCATCGCCCGCGACGGTCGGAACAGCGTTCTTCCGCTCCAGTTCGGCGAGCAGAGTCGGTTTCAGGCGCGGCGTCGGCGTGTCGCGATAAAGCGCGGCGATGAGCGTCGGTTTAGCCGCGACATCAGAGAACGCGGTCGTCAGGATTTCTTTCATGTGGGCGTCGCGGGTCTGAACCGAGCGTCCGCCGAGGACGACGCCGATCAAGCGGACGCCGTCGCGCTCCGCAGAGGTGACGAGGTTGAACCCTGACCTTTGGGTGTAGCCGGTCTTGAATCCGTCCGCCCCGTCGAAAGTCTTGATCAATTTGTTATGGGTCGCATAGGTGCGTCCGTTCCACGAAAATTCCGGTGTGGAGAAATAATGGAAATAGGCGGGGTGGTCCTGAAGAAGCCGCTTGCCGAGAACCGCAAGATCGCGCGCGGTCGTCGTCTGGGATGAATTGGGCAGGCCCGATGCGTTCTTGAAAGTCGTGCTGTTCATGCCGAGCGCGCGCGCTTTCGCGGTCATCGCCTGCGCGAATTTCCATTCCGACCCGGAAACGCCCTCGGCGACGACCACTGCGACGTCGTTCGCCGACTTGACAACGAGCGCCTTGATCGCGGTCTCAACGTCAATCTTCGATCCGGCGGCAAGTCCGAGCTTTGACGGCGGCTGGCCGGCGGCTTGGGCGGAAACCGTCAATTCGGTCGAAAGGGTGAGCCGCCCCGCTTCGAGTTCATCGAAAAGCAGATAGAGCGTCATCATCTTGGTGAGGGAGGCGGGATACCGCTTGGCGTCAGGATAGCGCTCAAACAGGACGCTGCCGGAATTGGCCTCAATGACCAGCGCGGCATATTTCGGGGCGGCGGCGGACTTTTTCTTTGCGGCAAGAGCGGCCGGCGACGCGCCAAGCGTCAAGACCAATCCCGCCAGAACAAAAAGGACTCTACGCAAACATGCCGCCATCACCTAAGCCTCGTAAAACCGAGGGCGCTTAGCAACTTAAATCTGGAACCCGCCGCCGAGATTCTCGTCCGATCGCACCCGTCTCACACACGCTCGCTTAAGCCCGTCCCAGCAAGGCGCATGCCGCCCCCCGAATTTCTCGCGGCGGAGCCCCGAGGCTCGCGTGTCTCAGTAAACAACCGGTTAAAGTTAAAAATGCATTCATCAGGCGGGCGCCCCAAAAAGGGGATATTGCGTTGCAACAAACACCCTTGACTCGCCGGCCCAAGGCGCTTATGTTGCAGTGCACAATAAGACGGCGTTGAATTTGTCAATCGCTGTCGGCAACGGAAAACACGGGAGTTATGACCATGGCAGCCAAGAAATCAGCTGACGGCGCAGCGGTGGAGACGTTTGAATCACTGACGTCGTTCAGCCCCGACGCTTTCAAAGACGGCTATGACAAATTCGCTAAAGGTTTGAATTCATGGGCCGAATTCCAAAAGGGCTCGGTCGAGGCCATGATGGCGTCGGCAGGCGTTCTCGCCAAGGGCTTTGAGAAAGCCGCCTCCGCCCAGGCCGCTTTTGTCAAGGAACAGTTCGAAGAAGGCGTTGCGACGGCCAAGGCCGCGGCGGCGTCGAAGAGCGTTCAGGAAGCGCTCGAGCTTCAGAATGAGTTCACCCGCACGGTGATCGAGAAGAATCTCGGCCATGTGACGACCCTCGCGGATCACTGGACCGGTGTCGCCAAGGAAGCGGCCGATCCGCTCGCCAAGCGTTACGGCGAGTTCGTTGAGCTCGTTCAATCCTACCGCGCTTAACCAATTGCGCCCGCAAGGGCGCGGCTTGCTTTTTGTTTGCGTGAGAATCGCCCGGGCGGCCGAGCCGTCCGGGCGTTTTTGCGTTCAAAGCTTCGTGCGCTGGGGAAGGCCTTCCAATTTCCTTCTTTTCAACCACATTCCGATACATACTTAATGGGCTGTTCGCGAAGTCGCGGGCGCAGGATGACGGAGATCGCTTTCGTTCGATGGCGAATGAGGAAGACAACAATCAGGGGCCGGGTTTCGGCGTGGGGGTCGTCTCGAAGACGGCGCCAAAGACAAAGCGTCCTTCGCTCTATAAGGTCCTGCTCCTCAATGACGATTATACGCCGCAGGAGTTTGTCGTGTGGCTGCTTCAGGCTGTGTTCAACAAGGGGCCTGAGGATGCCATCCGCATCATGCTGCACGTTCACCAGAACGGCGTCGGCGTGTGCGGCGTCTATACCTATGAGGTCGCCGAGACGAAGGTTGCGCAGGTAATGGAGCTTTCCCGCCGCAATCAGCATCCGCTCCAGTGCACAATGGAAAGGGAATAGGTTGGCGTCATTCAGCAGGAATCTCGATGAGTCCCTCCACCGTGCGATCGCCATCGCCACTGAACGCAGCCACGAGCTGGCGACGCTTGAACACCTGTTGCTCGCACTCACCACCGACCAGGACGCCGCCGCCGTCATGCGGGCGTGCAACGTCGATCTCGAGCTGTTGCGCCGCAATCTCTATGAATTCATCGAGAATGATCTGTCGAATCTGAAGACCGAGGGTGACGATCAGGCAAAGCCGACGGCGAGCTTCCAGCGCGTCATCCAGCGCGCCGTCATCCATGTTCAATCGTCCGGCCGCGAAGAAGTGACGGGCGCAAACGTGCTCGTCGCGCTCTTTGCCGAACGCGAAAGTCACGCTGCGCATTTCCTCCAGCAGCAGGACATGACGCGGTTCGACGCGGTGAATTACATCTCCCACGGTCTCGCCAAGCGTCCCGGCGAGAGCCAGCCCAAGACGCCGCGCGGCGCGAACGAGGACGCCGAGGCCCACGGCGGCAAGAACGAAAGCGCGCTCGGCGCCTATTGCGTCGACCTCAACGAAAAAGCGAGACGGGGAAAGATTGATCCTCTGATCGGCCGCGCTGCGGAAATCGAACGGTCGATCCAGGTGCTTTGCCGGCGGCGGAAGAACAACCCGCTGCTGGTCGGCGATCCCGGCGTCGGCAAGACCGCGATCGCTGAAGGGTTGGCGAGAAAGATCGTCGACGAAGAAGTGCCGGAAATCCTCTCCAAGTCGACCATCTATGCGCTTGATATGGGCGCGCTTCTCGCAGGAACGCGCTATCGGGGCGATTTTGAGGAGCGGATCAAGTCAGT
>CALKYG010000101.1 GCA_938003575.1 uncultured Alphaproteobacteria bacterium | reverse complement strand
AGACATTCGCCAGCTGCCTGCCGACGGCGCTTGGCTGCAAGGAAGGCGACACGATCCTTCCCGTCGTGCCCATGTTCCATGTCAATGCGTGGAACACGCCGTATTCGGCGTTGATGATCGGGGCCAAGCAGGTGTTCCCGGGCCCCAAGCTCGACGGCGAAAGTCTTTACGAATTGCTCAATGCTGAAAACGTCAATTATTCGCTGGGCGTGCCGACGGTCTGGCTCGGGCTGCTCCAGTATATGGAGAAAACCGGAAAGTCGTTGCCGCATCTGCGCAAGGGCCTTTGCGGAGGATCCGCGCTTCCCGAGGCGCTTATTCGCGGCTTTGAGAAGCACGGGATTGAATTGCAGCAGGGATGGGGCATGACCGAGATGAGTCCCATCGGCACCGTCAACGTGCTGCCGCCGCAAGTGATGTCGCTGCCGCAAGATGAACGCATCAAGTACCAGCTGAAAGCGGGGCGGTCTCTTCCGTTCGTCGACATGCGGATTGTTTCCGATGACGGCGTCGAGCTTCCGCGCGACGGCGTCAGCGACGGCCGCCTGCAAGTGCGCGGACCGTCAATCGTCAGTTCTTATTACAAGGCGACGGCGCCGACGCTCACGATGGACGGATGGTTTGACACCGGCGACGTGGCGATCATTGATGAAGACGGATTCCTGCAGATCACCGACCGCGCCAAGGACGTTATCAAAACGGGGGGCGAATGGGTCTCTTCGATCGATATCGAGAACGCCGCGCTTCTGCATCCCGGCGTCGCCAACGCCGCCGTCATCGGCGTCGCGCATCCGAAGTGGCAGGAAAGACCGCTCCTGATCGTCGTAAAGCGTGAGGGCTATGACCCGGGTCCTCAGGAAATCAAGGATTTCCTCAAGAAGAAGCTGGACAAGATAGCCTGGCCGGACGCCGTTGAGTTCGTGCCGGAATTGCCGCTCGGCGCGACCGGCAAGGTCCTGAAAACGGAACTGCGGAAGAAATTCGCCGGTTACGCGTTGTCGGGCTGAGGCTCCGGCGGGCCGATTTTCGTCAGCGACACCTTGGCGATCTTTTCGAGCGCGTCGCAAAGGTCGCTCGTTTTGCGCCGTTCTTCACGAATGAACTCGACGGCGGTTCGCCTCGAGTTCAGCCAGACGCCCAGCCGTTCCTGAAGCTTTTCCTTCTTCTCTTTCGAAAGAGCATGCCCGTCATCGAGCAGTTCGGTGATTGACGAAATATTCTCCGTTCCTTCGATGATCGCTTCGAGCGGAAAGATCTCGCTGATGACATGCGTGTGGATTCGCGATCGGAGCGAGCAATCCTGAATGTCAAACAGCCGTTCCCGGTTTCTGTCGTAGACTTCCGCCTCCCTCATCGCTGTCCGGAAAAGCCGCATGGTCACGGGACCCCACGGATCCCCGAATTTCTGCGAATGAAAGGCGCGATCGACCAGGAGATCAATCGAGCCCAGAATCTCGCCGAAGAAACGCGCCGCGTCGCGCTCGCGGCGCTTGCGTTCGATGCGATCCTCGAAATGCTCGCCGATCAGCCCGCCGATGGTGGCGAGCATCGCGCCGATGACGACGGCGAGAAGCGTATCGAGATTTCCAATGAAGTCGAATGCAGCCTGCCGCATCTCCGAACCTCTTTAGCGCCCGTTCCTGCAAGGGAGAACCTACTTGGAACCGGACCGCATCGTAAGCGCGCCGCCGCCTGTGCGGAAGACGCCGCCGTCGCCGGTCTTCGCCGTGCGGCGACGGTCAGCGACGCCGGCTCAACCCTTGTCCGCCTTGCGCATCTTGTCGCGCAGGAAATCGATGGGCTTAAGGCCGGTCTTTGTTTCGAAATGCCAGTAGGTCCACCCGTTGCACGCCTCGGCTTTCTGCAGGTGCGCCCCGATCTTGTGAATCGAACCCTCGACCTTGCCGTCAGGGCCATTGACGGCGATGGAGCCGTCGGCGCGCACTTGCGCGGCATGTTTCTTTTGCGGGGCGTAAAGGGTTGCGCCCGGCTTCAGCAGGCCTTTTTCAACGATCGAACCGAAAGGAACCCTCGTCGCGGACCGCTTTGACGGCGTGACGGAAAGCGCTTCCGCATCCGCCGGCTTCGCAGCGGCGATGCGCTTGGCGGCGGCCGCGATGTAATCCTTGTCGCGATCAATTCCGATAAAGCGCCGGCCCAGCATTTTGGCGACGGCGCCCGTCGTGCCGGTTCCAAAGAACGGATCGACCACGATATCGCCGGGATTCGTCGTCGCCAGCAGGATTCGATACAAAAGCGCCTCGGGCTTTTGCGTCGGATGAACTTTCGATCCTGTGGCGCCTTTCAGGCGTTCGTTCCCGGTGCAGATCGGCAAGAGCCAGTCAGACCGCATCTGAAGATCGTCATTTGCAGTCTTCAGCGCGGAATAGTTGAACGTCGGCCGCGACGCTTTCGACTTCGACGCCCAGATCAGCGTTTCATGCGCATTGGCGAACCGGGTGCCGCGGAAATTCGGCATCGGATTCGTCTTCACCCAGATGACGTCGTTGAGC
>CALKYG010000100.1 GCA_938003575.1 uncultured Alphaproteobacteria bacterium | reverse complement strand
ACGGCCGCGCCCATCGAGTGGCCGACGACATATAAAGGGAGGCCGGGGTTTGCCTGGCGGACGGCCGCGATGACCGCGCGCAGATCCTGTTTCATTGTCTCTTCGCCAGCCCATCGCCCGAAGTCCGGCGACCGGCCGAACCCGCGCTGGTCATAGGCGTAGACGGAGACTCCGTACGCTGACCAATAAGGCCCGGCGAAAGTGAATGCGGCTGCGTAGTCATTCATGCCGTGGACTGCGACAATCGCCGCAATCGGCTTTTCGGCCGGCCACGTCGTGAGGCCGAGCCGGGCCCCGTCCGCGCTGACGACAGCGCCGGCCTCAAGGGATGGGGGCATCGTCGCCATCGGAGCATCCGGGAAGGACACGCACCCGGCGAGCGCAAGCACGGTCCCGCACAACGCTGCAAGGCGGATAGTCATTCGGCGGCTCTCGGATCGCCTTCCGCCGCAGCCGCTGCGTTTTCGATCGCCGCTTCGAGTTTTGAAAGCGCTTCAAGAAATGCGCGGCGTTCGTCCGCAGACAGCGCCGCCAGCAAGGCGGCTTCATAGGCAAGCGCGATCGCTGAAACGCGCTCAAAGACGCCGGCCCCTTTCGGCGTCAGCCGGAGCGCCGCCATACGCCGGTCAGGCGCAGGGCTGCGTTGAACGAGGCCCTTCGCCTCAAGCGACGCCACCGCGCGGCTCACCGCCATTTTGTCCATCGGCGTCCGCTTGACGACGTCGCGCGCGGCGACCGCATCGGCCTGACTGACAACCGCAAGAACGCGCCATTCGGGAATGGTGAGGTCCTCGTTCGAATAGGCCTCGCCGAGGCGTTCGCTCATCGCACGCCCGAGAACGGCGACCCGGTAAGGCGTAAAAACGGAAAGGTCGAGGCCGCGCCGCCCGGCCTCATCCCGTCTCATGCGGATTCCTTCAGAACGCCCCGCCGAATCTGGTCGAGCTCGATCGATTCGAAAAGCGCGCGGAAATTCCCCTCGCCGAATCCTTCATTGCCCTTGCGCTGAATGATCTCAAAGAAGATCGGCCCGATCGCGTCTTGCGTGAAGATCTGGAGGAGCAAACCCTGACCCTGCGTCGGCGCGCCGTCGATGAGAATATGATTCTTCTTCAGCCGCTCGAGGTCCTCGCCATGCGCGCCTACGCGGGCTTCGACACCCTCATAATAGGCGTCAAGCGTCGACTGGAACGGAATCTCGCGGCGGCGCAATTCCTCCACCGTCGCATAAATGTCGCTGGTTCCAAGCGCGATATGCTGAATTCCCTCGCCATTGTAGCGAGAGATGAATTCCTCGATCTGGGACTTGTCGTCCTGGCTTTCATTCAACGGTATGCGAATCTTGCCGCATGGGCTCGTCATCGCTTTCGAAACGAGGCCGGTCAGCTTGCCTTCAATATCAAAGTATCGAATCTCGCGAAAGTTGAAGATGCTCTCATAATAATCAGCCCACAGCTTCATGTTTCCGCGGCGGAGATTGTGAGTGAGGTGATCGATGTAGGTCAGGCCCGCGGCGTTCTTTTTCGAATCGGCGCCCTCGATCGGTTCAAAGTCAACATCATAGATCGTGCGCGCGCCGTAACGGTCGACGAGATAAACGTTGAGCCCGCCGATCCCTTCGATCCCCGGAATGTTGAGCTCCATCGGGCCGGTCTTCGCTTCAATAGGCTTGGCGCCGCGTCGAATGGCTTCGCGGTAAGCGAAGGCGGCGTCCTTCACGCGAAACGCCATGGCGTTGGCGCCTGCCCCATGCTGGTTGCGAAAAGCGGCCGGCTGCCCCCCCGACTCCCGGTTGAGCAAGAAATTGATGTCGCCCTGCACATAATGGATGACGTCTTTCGAGCGGTGACGGCCGACAGCGGTGAAGCCCATCTGCTCGAACAGGGCGCCGAGCGCGTCCGGGTCCGGGCCCGTATATTCGACGAACTCAAATCCGTCGGTCCCGAGAGGGTTTTCAAAAAGGTCCGCCATGGCCGCCTCCTGTCCGGAATCGGCCGTTGGTAACAGATGTTACCAATCAGGTCCACCCTGCCGGAATGAACGGCGTCCTATTTGGCGGATGCGCGGTTTGCGGCGACGATCAGGGCCCGCGCCGCGGTCTCATAGGGCAGTTCCGGAAGGAACCGCTCCTGCATGATCGCAGCGAATTCAAGCAGCCGCCATTCGATCATCACAGTTCCCTTGTCGAGAACCTTTCCAAGAACATCGTTGAAACGGTAACGGTCCTTGAAATCGGGATGCAGCTCAATGACCCGGAGGCAATTGGCGAGATCGAGCCTTATGCGTCCGTCCTCGCAATAGCGGAGATTCTTGCGCGCCCAGAGTGCGTCGCCTTCATCTTCGACCGCCACATCGATCACTTTAGGCGCGTTCATCTGTCCCTCACCATAATGCTCGCCCGCATTGCAGCATCGCATTGGGAATTTGGCTTTCTGCGAATAATGCGAGATAAATTCGCCTCAAATTTTAACGAAAGCGGCGGGAATGAAATTATTCGGCTACTGGCGGTCGAGCGCCACCTACAGAGTGAGAATCGCGCTGGAACTGAAGGGGCTCAAATATGATTATGAGCCGGTCAACCTGTTGAAGGGCGAACAGCTGTCGCCGGAACATTTGAAGCGCAATCCGCAAGGACTCGTGCCGGCCTTCCAGACCGGGGAAGGCGCGATCCTGACGCAATCACTTGCGATCATCGAATATCTTGAAGAGCGCTACCCGGAAACGCCCCTGCTTCCCGCAGATTCCGAAGCTCGTGCGAATGCGCGGGCGATCGCGGCCGTTATCGCCTGCGAGGCGCAGCCTTTCATGAATCTCCGCGTCCAGAATTACCTGAAAGGCGAGGGCGAGTTCGACGAGGAGGCGATAAAGGCATGGCTGCAACGCTGGACCGGCGGTGCAATGGAGTCCGTCGAAAAACTCATTGGAAACGGAAAAGGCGCGTTTTGCGTCGGCGACCGGCCGGGCATGGCGGACGCATTCCTCATTCCGCAGGTGTTCGGCGCCATGCGCTTTGGCGTTGATTTATCGAAGACTCCGCGCATTGTTGAAATCTTTAATCGCTGCAACGGGATGGAGCCGTTCATTCGCGCCCACCCAAAGAACCAGCCCGACGCCGTCGCCGCCTGAGAGACCTTGATATGAAACCGCTCATCTTCGCCATAGGCGACAAGAAACCCAGAATCCACGCGACCGCCTTTATTGCGCCCGGCGCCGTCATCTGCGGCGATGTCGAGATCGGCGAGGATGCATCCGTCTGGTATGGGTGCGTTTTGCGCGGGGATTCCAACAAGATCATCGTCGGCAACGGGGCGAACGTGCAGGATGGAACGGTTATTCACGCCGACGAACCCGAAATCGGCGGCGTCCCTACGATCATCGGCGCTCACGCGCTCATCGGCCATAACTGCATGCTGCACGGCGCGACAGTTGAGGAGGAGGGATTTGTCGGCATGCGGTCGACCATGCTCGACGGCTCTGTCGTCAGGACCGGGGCCATGCTGGCGGCGGGCGCGTTTCTGTCGCCGAGAAAGATCGTCCCGCCCGGCGAAATGTGGGCGGGCATGCCGGCGAGGAAGTTCCGCAATCTGCGCGAAGGCGAGAGCAAAATGGCCTTCGCCGGCGCCCAACACTATATTCATGAAGCGCGAGCTCATGCAGCCGCGCTTCTGGGCCGCTGATTACCCCTGCATAATTTGTTCACCGAGGGATACCGACGATGACCAACGCCATCGCCTCCCCTTCCGCGAGCGACGCATCGCGGGAACGGCTCGTAATCGGCGCCTCGTCGCTCGGCACGATGTTCGAATGGTACGATTTCTTCCTCTATGGCGCGCTCGCCGGCGAAATCGCGCGGCACTTCTTTTCCGGAGTCAATGAGACGACCGCGTTCATCTTCGCCCTCGCCGCTTTCGCCGCCGGATTCATTGTGCGCCCGCTCGGCGCGCTCGTTTTCGGGCGTGTCGGAGACGTCGTCGGACGCAAAAACACATTTCTCGTCACCATGGCGCTGATGGGGGTTTCGACATTTTGCGTCGGACTGCTTCCCAGTTACGAACAGATCGGCCTTGCCGCCCCGGTCATTCTTGTCATTCTCAGACTGATGCAAGGCCTCGCGATAGGCGGGGAATACGGCGGCGCAGCGATTTATGTCGCCGAGCACGCGCCGGCGAAAAGCCGCGGATTCCAGACGAGCTGGATTCAGACGACTGCAGTCGGCGGCCTGCTGCTTTCACTGGTTGTGATCATGATTACGCGCTCTTTCGTCGAGCCGACCGGCTTCTCAGATTGGGGATGGCGAATTCCTTTTCTCGTATCGATTGTCCTGC
>CALKYG010000099.1 GCA_938003575.1 uncultured Alphaproteobacteria bacterium | reverse complement strand
CCAAGGCGGAAGGCTTGGACGCGCTCCCCAAATCCTACGCTGAGGTGAAACCGCAACTGGGCAAGCCCTTGCCCGGCGATCTCGGCGCCGCGCTGTTGCAGGCCGAGCAATCTCTCGCTGCGTCCGGCGATGAAGGATTCCTGGACCGACCCGACTACGCGGCTTTGTCGCCGACGCCGTTTCGCAATTCGCCGGAAGCCGACGCCGAGCGACAGGCGGCGCTGAAAGAGGCGCAGGTGAAACAGGCCGCGCGCGAAGCGGGCGTTTTCTTCCAGCTCGCCTCGCGAACGAATGCGACGCCGGATTCAGCGCAGTCACCAGGCTACGCCCCGGCATCTCCCTTTGAATTCCCGGGCGCTACGCAGGCGCCGGTCCCCTTCGGCGCCGAGCGCGACGATGATCCGGGAAGGCAGATCCGCAAGCTCGATTTCCTCGGCGAGCGAACGGAATCCTCGACCGACAATCCGCACCGGATTGAAGACCCGGTAACGCCCTTTGAAGTGATGGCGGGGACCGTCATCCCGGCGAGCCTCATTACCGGGATCAATTCCGATCTGCCGGGAACCGTGATCGCACAGGTGACGCAGAATGTTCACGACAGCGTCACCGGGCAATATGTGTTGATCCCGCAAGGGGCGAAACTGATCGGCCGCTATGACAGCGTCATCGCTTTCGGCCAGAGTCGCGCGCTGCTTGTGTGGTCGCGGATCATTTATCCCGATGGCGCGTCGATCCTCATCGACAACATGCCGGCGAGCGATGTCGCGGGCTATTCAGGTCTCGCGGATGAGGTCGATTTCCATACCTTCAGGATTCTCAAAGGCGTCGTGTTGTCGACGCTATTAGGTGTCGGGACGGAGCTTTCTTTCGGCGATGATGAAAGCGATCTCGTGAGAGCGCTCCGGGAGTCGGCGCAGAATTCCGCGAACCAGTCCGGCCAGAAAATCGTCCAGAGGAATCTCGACATCCAGCCGACCATCAAGGTCCGACCCGGCTGGCCCTTGCGCGTCATCGTCCACAAGGACCTCGTGCTGCGGCCCTATGAACAGGGGAGGGCGACGCGATGAGTCTCAAAATCGGCGCCATCCCCGAACGCAAGCCCGTCAGGATCACCCTGTCGCTGCCGCCGGACGTGCACGAAGCGCTCGTCGACTACGCGGTGATCCACGCCGCGGAATTTGGCAAGAAAACACCGGTCAATGAGTTCGCCATTCTCATGATCGAGCGGTTCCTCGATTCCGACGCGGCGTTCAGGCGCGCGCGAAAGTCTCTTCGTCAAGCAGCCAATGAAAAGGAGTAAGCCGTGGCCATCATCGGGACATTCAGGAAGACGGACGACGGATATTCGGGAACCATCCGGACCATGACCATCAATATCAAGGCCGCCTTCGTCGCCAATGACAAGAACGGCAATGACAAGGCGCCGGACTTCAAGGTCGTCGCTGGCGAGCGCGAACTTGGCGCCGCCTGGAAGGCGATAACCAAAAGCGAGGAGCCGCAGGAGTTCCTCCGCGTCGAGCTTGATGACCCGGGCTTTGCAGCGCCATTGCGCGCCGCGCTGTTTTCGAATGGGGTCGATTCAAACGTACTAATTTGGAATCGCACAGCATCGAAATAGGAAAAGAGTTGCTTGCGTCTGGTTCAATATTGTGAGTCAATGCCATGGGAAAAATTGAAACGGCGAATTCGTTTGTTGGCGTAAATGTGCCCCACCAGGCTGCGCGATCCGCAGTTCTTCCCTCGAGCCTGCCGCCGCGCGGATTATGCCGTGAAGTGGCGGCAGCCTATATAGGGATTGGTGGAACTAAGTTCGACCAGATGGTAAAAGAAGGGACGATGCCAAAACCCAGAGTCCATGGTGGTCGAAAGCTCTGGGACAGGTCTGAATTGGACACCGCATTCAGCGACCTGCCTCATGAGGGCGAGGCTTCCGGAAGTCGAAATCCGTGGGATGACATTCTCGATTGAAGATTAGGGTCAAATACGTTGTTGAGGATATGGACCGGCACGGAAACGTGCGGGTCTATTTTCGCAAGCCTGGAAAGAAGAAATTGAGGCTTCCGTCTCCGGTCGGCTGCCCAGAATTCTGGCGTGAGTACCAGAGAGCCGCTGCTGGCGCTGTTTCGACTCCGAAGCCTGATCTCATTGAGGAACGAAAAAAGCAGAGCGGATCGTTCGAGTGGCTCTGCAACCAATACTATCGCGCAGCAACATTTCAGCAGCTCAGCCCGAGGACGCAGACCGTCAGGCGCGGCATCCTCCAACAGATCGTAAAATTGGGCGGCACGCTTCCGGCGAATGAGCTATCTGCGAAACATATTCGCCGATGGCGTGACCAGCGAGCTGACAGACCGGAATCTGCAAACGGCCTCGTAAAGGCGCTTCGTCAAGTTTACGCCTTCGCAGTCGAATACGAATTCGTTGATCGCAATCCCGCAAAGGACGTGCCGTACCTCTCCTCGAATTCGGACGGGTTCCACGCGTGGACGATCGATGAGGTGCTGCAGTTTGAAAAGACGCATCCGATCGGCTCGAAAGCGCGGCTGGCGTTTTCGTTGCTCCTTTATACTGGGCAGCGCCGCGCGGACATCGTCAGGTTGGGGCGTCAGCACGTAACTGACGGGTGGATCCGATTGACGCAGCAGAAGAACGAGCGTCGTCGCCCTGTAACCGTCGAGATACCGTTGATACCTGAATTAAGGTCGATCATCGACAAGTCTCCAACAGGCGATCTTACCTTTCTCGTCACCGAGTTCGATCGCCCCTTCACGAGCAACGGATTTGGAAACCGTTTCCGCAAATGGTGCGACGAAGCGGGTCTTCCTCAATGCTCTGCTCACGGCTTGCGCAAGGCGGCGGCGTCCCGTCTTGCAGAGCTTGGCTGCACCGAACTGGAGATCATGTCGGTTACCGGTCATTCGACCTCGAAAGAGGTCGAGCGCTACACCCGCGCAGCCCGCCGGCGACTGCTCGCGGAGAGCGCCATGTCGAAGCTCTCGACCGGTCCGAATTCCGAAACCGACTGAACCGATTTGCGGCATTGCTTGCCGTTCTTACGGACAAACTCGGAACAAAAGTGTCCCACTTTTTCAAATTCGCCGAAAAAGTGGGACACTTTTTTCGGCTAAGCAATTGTTCTAATTTGAAAATGGTTCAGGTGATGGTGCCCAGGGGCGGAATCGCAAAGGCGCGCTAAGGATATGAATACAAAAGATATTATAGGTTTTAAGATTCGCTGTATCAACACTTATACCACGTTTTTCCACATGGTCCCCTTTGTGCGTACGTATCGAACGCATTGCCGGGCGCCGAGCGCTGAATTCCGGGCGATTTTGCAGGAGATAAGGGGGCTGTGAAAGGCTGTCGCGTCGGCCGGTTCGCGGCTGGCTGCCCTTGACGGCGAATTACTCAATTGGATCGCTCCGTGCGGAAGGGGCCAATATTTGTCATGACAATGTCTGGCGAACGTGCTATTGATGCCAGAAGGAGATTTTCGCCATGACCGTGCCCGCCACCCGATCCGAGAAACTGGACCTCCGGCTGAGCCCGCAGGCAAAGGAAACGCTACACGCCGCCGCCGCTGCGCAGCGCCGATCGGTCAGCGAATTTGTCCTCGAAAGCGCTTTGGCCCGGGCCGCCGAAACGCTCCCTGACCGGCAGCATTTCGGCCTCGACGCTGAACGCTGGACAGCCTTTATGGCTGCACTCGACGCGCCGCCGCGACCCCTGCCGCGTCTAGCCAGGCTGCTGAACGAGCCCGGCCCGTTTGAAACGGGCGAGCGGTGACGGTAACGCCGACGCTTTCGATCGAAAAGCTGTCACGTGCGCATGAAGTTGAAGCTTTCGATTGCGGGAAAGAAGCCCTCAACAAGTTTCTCGCGCGCCATGCGTTGACCAATCAGCAAGCCAGCGCCTCCCAAACTTACGTCGCCGGTGAGGCCGGACGCATCGTCGGCTACTACACTCTTGTCTTCGGACAAGTCGCCTTTGATGACGCGCCGCAGCGTCTAGGCAAAGGGCTCGCCCGGCATCCAATCCCGATCATGCTGCTGGCGCGGCTCGCCATTGCAGCGGACCGGCAAGGTCGCGGTCTCGGCGCCGGCCTCATCAAGGACGCCCTCGCCCGTACGCTACAGGCGGCCGACATCGCCGGCCTTCGCGCCCTCGCTGTGCACGCCAAAGATGACGAGGCACGCACGTTCTATGAGCGATTCGACTTCATCGCGTCGCCGAGCGACCCGTTTCATCTGTTCGTGCTGCTCAAGGATGTGCGAGCATTGCTGGGAACGAAGTGAGCGTCCGGGTCTGCAATTCGCCGACAAGGCCATCCGGCCAGATCTGCGTTTCATATCGACGCCCATGATTGCGGAGCGACAGCCACTCAGACCTATACAGGGTAGCTAAAATCAGTTTGAGATCGAAATTGAGCCAATAAATTCTTTCAATATCAACAGTGATCTATCTGGCAAGAGCTTCGGTCTCCCTCTGAGCGTTCGTATCAAATGCATTGCTGGACCCCGAGCGCTGATTCACTGCTTGCTGTAGCAAGCGGGGAATCAGCGTTCGCCGCCGTAGGGAATCCCTTGTCGACTCGGATTATCGTGAACGTGCTCTATTAGGTTGCTCCGGGTACGGTTGATCATGAAATCCCGTCGCGGCTGACGATTTCCGCCAGATTGCATGCAACCTGGGTCAGCGGCTCGTGACAGGTTCAGGGCGCGAGAGAGAGTCTCGCGGCCGCCCGTCGCGGAGAATTCCCATGTCCCTTCAGGTTCTGGATGCCCGTTCTGACGCGTCGGGCGGTTAGATCAACGAAACAGATCCAGGGGAATTGAATTACCCATTGCAGTTTCGCCCTCACCGTTTGGGTGGAGATTATCGCCGAGTTGCAGCGGAGTTGCTAGGAGCAGTGGGTCGGCCGGGTCGGCGACGACAGTATCGAATTCGATGACCCCATCGAACGCCCCCGATGTTCGAATCCACTGGTTGACTTCTCGACGGATCGCCTCGCGTTCTTCGGTAAAGCGTGACGCGCCTTTCCAAGGCAAGATCGGGGAGCCATATACCTTTATACCAAATTCGTGAGCACGCTCGATGATCTGGCGGTAGCCGCGGATCAAATCAGAGGCTGACAGCGGGTTATCCGGCCCTGAATTACCAATGTCGTTTATCCCTTCCAGCAAAATGACATGGCTTACGCCCGGCAAGGCGAGCACGTCGCGGTCGAAACGGGCAAGCGCGCTCGGACCGACCCCGGAATGCAGCAGACGGTTGGCGCCGATTGCCTGGGTGACCACGACATGCGGCAGTCCCGTGGCAGTCAAGCGCCGGCCGAGCACCTCACTCCAGCGACATGTTGCGGGCGCCGCGTTCGCACAGCCTACATTGTCGGTGATGGAATCGCCAAAGGCGACGATCACGGGCCTTGGTCCACCGCCAAGCACATCCAGTCCGGCGAGCAACGGGCGATAGGCGTGGGTGCGTTCAGTGGGGAATTCTCGTTTGGCGCTGTGGTCGCCCGGCGCCGAGACAAGGGTCGGCTCCCCGCGCACGCCATGAACGGTGGAGAGGCTGACCTCTTGAGGAAAATAAATCGCGACTTGAACGAGTTCGAAAGCTTCTACTGGGAGTTCAAGCGGGTCGCTAACTAAGGGCGCCTTCGGCCAGATCTGGGCCGTCGGGGCCCCATCAAACAGCACCCGCGCCATCTGGCCATCTGCACGCCGGACAATCATTGCCCCAATTGTCAGCGACGCGTCGCTATATTCATTCGAAAGCCGCAATCTAATGGCTCGACCAGATGCGCCAACGCGAATTTCCATGCGAATGGTTGCGTTTTCGAGCGCCAAGGTATGATTTGAAGTGCCCTGCCACATGCTGGACGTCCAGGCTGGCGTCCACGCAAGCGGTTCCGCAGACATGGCGGGGACTGTGGCAAACACCAGCGCGAGCGCGAGCACGAAAACGCCAAAGCGAATCCCCGCCTGGGGCGCAGCTGGGTCTTTCGAGCCCGCATCGCCAAACTTCGCGCGGCGGCGACCGGGAGCGACGACGCCTACCAATTTTGGTGCGGCCTGATCATACTTGCCCAAAACCCGCTCCTGACGTCGTCAATCCCGCTTGGCGTCGGCAGATGAAGCCTGCTTCAGAAGTTTTTCCGAACCTGAAAAGTGAATTGCCGCCCGCGCGCATTGTGCAGTCGTGAGTTGAAACCGAAATCATCGTCCGAAAGCGGAGGATCTTCATCGAAGAGATTGTTGATTCCCACGCGGAAGTTTGTGCCTTCCAGCGGCCCTGATTCAACATCGTATCCGATGGATGCATTCATAGTAAACCAGTCACTGACCGGGTAGAACGAACCCGGATCGGGGTTGGGATTGCCATTGATATCGGTCGGATCCTGCAGCACGCCGGAATCAAGCACCTTTCCAATATATTGCGCGAAAAGGCGGAAATTGGCTGGGCCCGAATCGAGGCTGAGATCGGCGGTCCACCGCCATTTCGGGCGCCCGTTCTGTTGGCGCAGCTCGCCGATATTGGCAATTGACAGACTGTCAGGCAAATCGCCATTGGCGATCGCCGCCAGTAACTCGTCACCATCGGCGCCAGGCGATTGGAAAAACTTGTCAAGATAGGCTGCGTTGGTTCCAATCTCGATATCGCCAATACCAAGCGGATTGCCCAAATTCCAGGCCATGCCGAAATCCCACCCGGTTACCTCTCGGTTGTCGAGGTTCAGATAGGGGTCTAGCACCAGCGATACGCTGCCGACCGGATCAAGCCCGGTGCCTGCAAAAAGGGCGATATCGTCAGTATCCGGCGCGTCACGGATGACGTTGGGATTGCTACTGCCGTTAAGCCGCCGCAACAGGTCAAGCGCGATTGCATTGGCGTCGCCGAATACGCCGACGATGCCGCTCTGGGTAACGCGCCAATAGTCCACGGTGAGCGTCAAACCGGGAAGGAATTCTGGCGTCAAAACCGCGCCAAGATTGATGCTCTCGGTCTCTTCAGGTTTCAACACATTGGTCCCGGTTCGCAGGGAAACGGTGCCCTGACCCACACAGGTATCAAACGAGGCGATGATACCTTTCTCGATCTGCGCGAAGCACTGGACAAAATCATCGCGTGAGTTGACTCGTGTTGTGCCGAGATCGTTTACTTGCACCAGATTTGGTGCGCGGAACCCTTGCGACCATGCGCCGCGAAGCATCAACCCTTCGACCAGTGTCCAGGATGCCGCTATACGCGGAACGATCGCCGTTTCGCCAATGTCGGAGAAATATTCAAACCGCCCGGCCAGTTGCACATTCAGATCCTGAACAAACGGAATGCCCATTTCTTCCGAAACCAGCGGGACGAAGGTTTCGACGTATCCAGAATACACCTCGCGGTTGCCGCTCGTATCGGGCGACGGGCTGGAATTGACGACGTCTGAGCCGAAAAATTCGCCAGTAATGCTGTTGGTGTAGGTGATCGTGCCATCGAGGCGCGGATCGCGATCATCGATGAAGGTTTCCCGGCGAAATTCGACGCCTGCGGCGACGCCCAAATCACCCCCAGGTAAGCGGAATAAATCATTCCGAGATACTTTGAAGTCAGCCAGCGCCAGTGTGGTTTCACCATTACGGAAAACGTCCACGCGGATGGCGTCGAGCGCCGCTTGCGGACTTGGCGTGCAATCGCCATTGGCGACCGCTACCGATAAGGATGGATCAAAGCAGCCGCCGTTGAAGGGATTGTAGGCGTCGGGGGTGCTGAGGTTGATCTGGTTCTCCAACAGTGTGTTGGATATGCGACCGCGTGTAAGATCGCTCTTGTCTACGTGATGGTAAACGAAGCCGGTATCAAAATCCCAGTCACCGAAATTCCCGCGCAGGCCAAGCACCGCCCTGTAATCATTTTTGGACGTCGTGCCATCCCTCGGTCCAGTATCGACCACGCGATATCGTTCGAGGAGCACATCTCGACCGGCCGCGCTCACGCCGGAGATCCCGCTAGTCAGCCGGTTGGGATTGGGTGTTCCATCAGGAAAAAGCGCCGCTCCGAACGGATTCCAATAAGCGTTGCGCGAAATGCCGATCGGCACGGCGGACAAGAGGGCGGAAGATTCGATCAGGCGGGTGGCGACCGACCGATAGTAGGATCCCTCGAAATAGAGCTCCAACTCGTCGCTGAACTCGTGATTGAACAGCATGGACGCGTTATAGCGCTCCTTGTCCGAATAGAGCGTGCGTTCGTTATCGACGTCGAAGCGGATTTGTTCATCGACTGTTGTGCCATTGTCGGCGCATAAGCCATTGCCAAGGTCCAGCAGGCAGCCGCTTAAGGTGTTAGGTTGAATTTGAAAATCGTCGTCGCCGATAGTTGTGGCGCTGGCGGCTCCTGAGCCTTGGATGTCAAACTGCCCCCACGGTGACAGCGACGAGCGATTGTCGAAATTGGAATCGCCCTCAAAAGGAGTGCCAACCAGTCGTGGATCGCCCCGCCGATCTGCATTGCCAGAATAGGACCGCACAGAACCCGGTACGCCATTCTCGTGAAACCAGCCGCCATAGAGGGTGATATTGCTGCGGCCTTCGTTAAAATCGAAACCGAAACCGCCGCGAATACTGCCGCTCCAAAGATCAATGCCATCAGATTTACGCAAGTCGCCCTGCAGGAAGCCGCCTTCGCGATTGCCGCGCAACACGGTATTGACCACGCCCGCGACAGCATCAGCGCCATAGATTGCAGAGGCGCCATCCCGCAGCACTTCCACGCGGCGCACGCTTCCCGGCATTATTGTATTCGTGTCAGGCGACACAACAGGAACGAGTAGCTCGGTCTGGAAGCCGGGGTCAAGCGCCATCCGACGGCCGTTGAGCAAGAGCAGCGTGTTGCCGGTGCCCAGTTCGCGCAAGTTTATCGAGGCGATATCGCCGCGGGCGAAGTTTATGCTGCCTACTCCGGATTGCTCGTTAAAATTGACTGCGCCGGCTTGCGGCAGCGCCCGGAACAATTCGTCACCCGAAGCCGGATTGATTGCCTCGATCAGTTCTTCATCGACCACAGTGACCGGTAAAACATCGTCAATCTTCGCACCTTGAATCTGTGTGCCGGTGACTACAACAACATCATTGTCCGAAGTGGCGGATGATTGTTGTTGATCGGTCGCCGCATTCTGCGCAAAGGCGATGGCCGGAATGAACAAGCTAGCACCGGTTAACAATGCCGCTTTGGTCATTTTGCTAATAGGCATTAAAATCCCCTCCATTTCAGAAATCTGCAACATTACTGTTGCAGGATGGGTGGTAGGCAGGCTCTTCGTCTTATTTTTTCACGAAACTGTGCGAAGCGATTATCCTGCTTATCCGGTTAGCTGCCACTGCCAACCATCTATCGATGCTTCCGCACCCGGTGAAATATTGCCATTTCAAATAGCATTGTCAGCCATGCATAAAAGTTATGCCGTTGGTGCGGAGCAATTCTAGGTCGGCTTGACCCTTCGAGCTATCCGAGAATCCGAGGAGAAGAGTTCGCTGGTTCGCGTCAGGTTGCACGAAAGTCGCCACGCCAGCGAATGATTATGTAACCCCGCCGACGGTGCGCTCACAACTTTTTGCAGTGCAGCGCGACTGCGGTTGCGGAATGACCAAATTTTGCAACAGGAATACGCGCTAAACTTGGGGCGTTGATTTTGCGCCGTTCAATAAGAGAGTAAACTCATGCAATATAAATGATTGATACACGCATCAATGATATGCTTCGACCAACAACTTTGCTGCGCGTTCAGCCGATCCGGCGGCATAGGTCCACCCAAGTGCTGGCCTGACCCATCGAAGTGCTCCGAGCCATTTGTTAGACTCGGCGGGTTGTGGGGTGGCGCTCATGCCGCCACGCCCTGAACGTAAGGCAGCATGAACGGCCTTGGCAAGATGGTCTTTGGCGCTGGCGGTCGGTAACCGAGCGACGAATGCGGGCGAAACGTGTTGAAGTGCTCGCGCCACCATTCGATCAGGGTTTTGGCTTCCTTCATCGTATAGAAGATTTCGCGGGCAAGCAGCTCGTCTCTGAGCTTGGAGTTGAAGCTCTCGCAGTAGCCGTTCTCCCACGGGCTGCCCGGCTCGATGTAAAGCGTCTTGACGCCGAGCCTCGTCAGCCATTCCCGCAACGCCGTCTCGATAAATTCAGGGCCGTTATCGGACCGAATGTGATCCGGCGGACCATGTGTGAGGAACAGATCAGCAAGCACCTCCAGAACAATTCTCGCGTTAAGCCTTCGCTCGACACGGATCGCCAGGCATTCCCGAGTGAACTCATCGATGACGCACAGCATACGGAACGGTTTGCCGTCATGGGTTCGATCCATCACAAAGTCGTAACTCCATACATGGTTTCGGTGTTGTGGCCTGAGCCTCACGCAAGAGCCGTCATTGAGCCATAAGCGGCCCCGTTTCGGTTGTTTCTGCGGAACTTTCAGCCCTTCACGCCGCCAGATTCGATAGACCCGCTTCTCGTTCACATGCCAGCCGTCTCGCCGGAGCAAGGCGGTGATGCGACGATAGCCATAGCGGCCGAACTGTTCGGCGAGGAAGATGATCGCTTTTGTCAGCGCCTTCTCGCCCTGCCGGCCGCGCGGCTTTTTACGTTGGGTCGATCGGTGCTGACCGAGCGTCTCGCAGGCACGGCGTTCGGAAACGCCAAGCTCATCGACAACCCGGTCAACACACGCCCGGCGGCGCGAAGGGCTTAGAAGTTTCCCTTGGCGGCCTCGGCAAGGATCAGCTTGTCGAGCGTCAGGTCGGAGACCGCCTTCCGCAGACGCAGATTCTCCTTCTCCAGTTCTTTCAGCCGCCGCGCCTGATCGACGCCCATGCCGCCATATTCACGGCGCCATCGGTAATAGGTTTGCTCCGTCACGCCGATGGCGCGGACCGCCTGGCCCGTCGTTTCGCCCCGGCTCAGGCGGACCTCAACCTCACGCAGCTTTGCAATAATTTCTTCCGGCTTGGCTCGTTTCGCCATGTCTCAGCTCCTCTTTCAAAGCCGAAACTAACAGATTCATCGGACCACTTTCCCGGAGGCAGACCAAGATTATAGGCTATTTTGCGCAGGCTGCATCCGCCCTTGGGCAAGACACGCCTTTCGTCATTCAGGATTACCCGTTAGTCACTGGCGTAACGATGAGTGTCAGAACGATTGCCCAGATCGTGACAGACAATCCCGGCTGCGTGATGCTCAAGCACGAGGACTGGCCGGGCCTTGAGAAGATTTCCCGGCTGCGAGAATTGGAACGCGCGGGCGAAATACGGCATATTTCCATACTGTGCGGAAACGGCGGATTATTCCTGGATTTTGAAACCGAGCGCGGCGCCGATGGGGCAATGACCGGCTATGCATTCCCCGATATGTTGGTTGCGTTGGTCAAATTAGCGGCCGCAGGAGACAGGCGCGCCGCGCATGACCTGTTCGATAACCACTTGCCTCTTCTGCGCTACGAACACCAGCAAGGCGTGGGCCTTGCGGTGCGAAAATATATTCTGATGCGGCGTGGCGTGCTTGCCTCCGATCACCAGCGAGCACCGCGTTCGGTCCTCAGTTCTACAGCAAAAAGCGAGGTGGACTTCCTGCTCGAACGCCTGGCCGCGAAGGACAACCGTGCGAAAATGGGAGCTTTGTGATGGACTTGGGGATCGCCGGCAAGACCGCATTGGTGACCGGAGCCAGCGGTGGATTGGGCAGAGCGATCGCGGTCGCGCTGGCGGCTGAAGGCGCTCATGTTGCGATCGCAGCGCGCAGAGCTGATGCCTTGCAAGAGACCGCCGAGCTGATCGAGCGAACTGGCGGCCGCGCCCTGCCGCTGGTCTGGGATTTGAATCAGTTAGGCCTTATCGACGATCGTATCGCCGAGATCGAAGGAAAGTTCGGGCCCTGCGAAATCCTTGTCAACAACACTGGCGGCCCGCCGCCGCATACTGCTGCAGGTGCCGCGCCTGAATTGTGGTCGCACCAGTTTAATGCAATGGTCCTCAGCGTGATCGGGATCACTGATCGGGTCCTGCCCGCTATGCGGCGTACGGGGTGGGGCCGCGTCATCACTACCGCCTCATCGGGCGTGATCGCGCCTTTGCCCAATCTCGCCATGTCGAACGCGCTGCGCCTTAGTCTGGTTGGTTGGTCGAAAACACTTGCCGCAGAGGTTGCCCGCGAAGGAGTCACAGTTAATGTTGTGGCGCCAGGACGGATCGATACTGATCGCGTCCGAGCACTTGATACCGCTCGTGCGGCGCGCGAATCGCGCTCGGTCGATGAAGTCTCCGCCGCCAGCCGCGCAACAATCCCCGTTGGGCGTTATGGTCGCCCGGAGGAACTTGCAGCGATGGTCGCTTTCTTGGCGGGTTGCCCGGCGTCATATATTACTGGGGCCATCCACCGGGTGGATGGCGGGTTGTTGGCGTCAGTGTGATGTCGGCCGACAGAGCTGAAATGCAAAATATATTCGCAGCGCTGCGTGATGTGTCGACTGCGACGCTGACAACCGTGCTTGTCGCACGGGGCCTGCGCAATGTGTGGGTTCGTTCCGCAAGCCGGGTGGCGGGCGAACAAAAGCGCCGCATTGTTGGCCCGGCTTTTACACTGCGCTTCATTCCGCAGCGCGAAGATATCGCCACGCCAGCCGCATGGGCCTCACCCGTTTCGACACGCGCAGCGATTGAAGAGATGTCGCCGGGAGCGATCGCCGTGGCTTCGGCTGCCGGCGGTATTACCGATGCTGGAATTTTTGGCGACATACTGAGTTTGCGGATGGCTGTGCTCGGTGCGGTGGGGCTGGTGACAGACGGAGCCATTCGAGATTGTGCCGGTGTGAAAGATACAGGCTTACCGGTCTGGGCGGCAGGTGTCGCGGCGCCTCCATCCGTTGCAAGTCTGGTGTTCGCAGGCTGGCAAGAGCCGATCGGCTGTGGCGGGGTTGCGGTATTTCCCGGCGACATCATTGTCGCCGATGATGATGGTGTCGTAGTTTTGCCAGTCGCACTTGCACCGGAAGTCGCGGCCGAAGCGGTCGAACAGGAAGCCTTTGAAAATTGGGTAATCAAGGAGGTCAAGAAGGGCGCTGCACTACCGGGACTTTACCCTCCAGACGCCAATACGCGTGCCCGCTATCGCGCCGAGATCAATTCGAGGCGGGAGTCATGACCGAGGCGCCGGCTTCAACGGAACTAGCGCAGAGTTTCGCGATCGGCGCCGATTGCAGGAAAATGGAAGCTTTAGCGACAAGAATGCGGAGTTCGCCAGTCGGCTCATCCGACTGACGGCGGCCCATCCATTACAACACCGAGCGCCCGCATTCCGCGCTCGGATACAAGTCGCCAACCGAGTTCTTGCAGACGCGGGCTGGAACGCTTGAGCTATGGGCGGGCTCCGCGCCCCCGCCCGCTATGTCGGAAATTTCCAGTTTACAGCGGCCGTAAAGACGGGGGACGCTCACGGGAGCGAACACGATGGCGTCGTTTGATCCGGCGGCGGGGTTGAGGGCGCGGCGCACAATTCTATCATCGCCGCCGGAAATGTCGCACGCAACTTCACTGGGATCGCGGTGAAAACAGCACAAGCTCCTTACCGATTTAGGCAATCGCGCGGATCAGCAGGGCTCCAACATTATCGATTAAAATGACTGCCCGCGTGGCCCGACGTCATCCAATGAATGCAATAGCACGCACCACGACAGTCGAACTTGTCGGATTTCCGCTGAAGCTTGGAGTATCTCCTCGCGAAGAACCGAGCGAATGATCGCAACGGGCGACGGCGGGGCTCGCGTCGGTAATCACGCGCTCGAACTAAGCCGACGATGCCGGCCGGCGGTCTGAAGTGGGCTCCGCGGTGTCTTGGTGTGTGGCGTCAGACGCCTGCGTTTCAGCCCGACCGGACCGCCACGATAATCGCGCAAATCGCCGCAAGCGCGACTGTCAACGCCGCGGGAACGAGGCAAATCTGTATCCACGCTTCACGGCCAGTGATGGGGCCGGTGAATGTTTCATGCGGCTCTTCAAGAAATTTCGACCATGAGTGTTTTGTATCAAGTCGCTTCTTGCCTACGCGCGCCATGACGTAGGGCGTTCCGACATACATGAGGAAGTAGAACGCCGAAATCGCCACCATAAACAGCGCCTCGCCATCGATGCTAAAGGTAAGGAAGAGCGCCGCAAACGCTACGGCGTGAATGGCGATGTAGGTTTTGGCGACGCCTGGATGAACCAAAGGCTCATCTACTGGCGCAGCTTTCGACTTCGCGTCCGGCGCGGACGGCGAGATCATGTGGGAATCCGGCGCCTTTGTTCTGTCCTGCGGGCGGACGAGCGTATCTGACATCTTGATTCCTAAAACAGTGATATTGGATGCATGTTTTATATTGCGAGCTCTGGCAAAAAGCAATATACTATCTGCATCTTGAAGGAGGGCCCATGCGCCTGAACGTGCAGTCCGACTATGCGCTGCGGCTGTTGATGCATCTCGCCGTCAACAGGGACACGCTCGTCACCATCGCCGAGGTGGCCGAACGCTTCCAGATTTCCCGCAACCATCTCATGAAGGTCGCCTACATTCTCGGGCGGGAAGGATTCGTCGAAGCCGTGCGTGGTCGCTCTGGCGGACTGAGGCTCGGGCGGCCTCCGGAAGATATCCGCATCGGCGATGTCGTCCGGCGCATGGAGGGCGACTTCGCGCTCGTCGAGTGTTTTCAAGGCGGCAAGGGCGAATGCCTGATCACCCCGGCCTGCAGGCTCAAGGGCGCCCTGCACAAAGCGATGGCCGCGTTTCTCGCCGCACTTGATCAGTACACCCTTCACAATCTGGTGACGCGCAATCCGGACCTGAAAATCCTTCTCGGATCGGAGGCGGCGTAATGGAGCGCCATTACTATGCCAGCGCCGAGGAACGCCGCGCAGAAATCCAGGCGCACGCCCATGCGATGGGCATCACCGAAGACTATATTTCGACGCTGGTCGATACGTTTTACGAACGCATCCGCGCCCATGAGCTGATCGGGCCTATATTCGAAGAGGCGATTGGCTATGACTGGCCGCTGCATCTCGGCAAGATGAAGCAGTTTTGGCGTTCGGTCGCCCTTAACGCCGGGGAATATTCGGGCAAGCCCGTTCCCGCGCACCAGAAGCTGGACCGCGTGCAGCCCTGGCATTTCAATTTATGGCTCGCATTGTTCCGCCAGACCCTCGAAGACACGGCGCCGAGCAAGGAGGCCGCCTCCTATTTCATGGAGCGCGCCGAGCGCATCGCACAGAGCCTGCAGCTTGCAATGTTTGGCGTCCCCGGCATGCCGCCGAGGCCTGCATGAGCAGGCCCGTTATCGCGCCCGCACTGGCGATTTTATGGGCGGGAATTGTGCTTGGCGGATCTCTGATTGCCGCTCCCGCGAAATTTCAGGCGCAGTCCTTGAGCCTTCCCGTCGCGCTTGATGTCGGACGCGCGCAATTCCTGTGGATTGGGATCGCGGAAGGCGTCTTCTGCGCCGCCTTTCTTCTGGCTCAGCGTCTCGCGGGCGGCGTCAACTGGAAGCTTGCGGCGATCCCGGTTTTTCTTCTTCTTGCGCAACGCTTCATCATCATGCCGCCGCTCGATGCGCGAACGCTGCAAATCATCGCCGGGGAAAGCATTGGCGGGAGCCATCTTCATCTCGTTTTCATCGGTCTGGAGATCGTCAAAATTCTGGTGCTGTTCGCCATCGCCTGGATCGGCTTGTCCGCTGTGGCGCGGAGCTGAGCGATGCCGATCCGAAAGGTCTTCCCTGCCAGCCTCTCAAAATATTCGGAAACGCCAGTATTCACGCAAGACACCGTGCCCGAGAAACTGACTTCCGTGCACGACACAAAGCAAGGCGTCTGGGGCAAGCTCATCGTACTCGAAGGCGAGATTGATTACATCGTGCCCGGCCCGCCGTCGGCCCGCCAGCGTATCACGCCATCGAATTACGGCGTCATCGAACCCGCCGTGCCGCACCGCGTCGAACTGATTGGGCCGGTAAGATTCAAGGTGGAATTTTACCGCGATAAAGCCGGGGACTCGTCCGGCCAGTAATGACTGTCCGGCAAGGGCCGCGCGCCGAATATCGCCTGACCGACACGCACCAGCGTCGCGCCTTCCTCAATAGCGATCTCGAAATCTCCCGACATACCCATCGAGAGCCCATCGAAACTCATTCCTTGCGGCGCGCGATTGCGCAACATGTTCTGCAGAACGCTCATCAGCCGGAAACACCCGCGAACCCTTGCTTCATCGGCTGAGAATACTGCCAGCGTCATCAGGCCCTTGATGCGCAGCCGGTCGAATGCGGGAAGCTCCCTGACAAAAGGCAGAACCTCGGTCGGATCGAGGCCGTATTTGCTTGCTTCGCCTGAACTGTTCACTTGCACATAAACGTCAAGCGTGCGGTCCGCGATCTCCAGTCGGCGCTGCAGCGCTTCGGCGAGCTTGAGGCTGCCCAGGGCCTGAAACTCATCGGCAAGCCGCGCGGCATGTTTCACCTTGTTGGTCTGCAGACGGCCGATGAGCGACCAGCGTGCCGTCAAGTCGGCGAGGCGTTCGACCTTGCCCTGCATCTCCTGCACTTTGTTCTCGCCAAAGGTCCGGCATCCCGCCGCGTGGGCGAAGCGGATGCGCGCATCGTCCACAGTTTTCGTGACGGGCAGCAGTTCGACGCTTTCAGGGTCACGGCCCGCGCGGGCGCAGGCGGCGGCGATGCGCGAACGCACAGCGCCGATATTGCGCTCTATGTCGACTACCGATGCGGCGACTGGGAATGCGGCGGCGTTACTCATTTGAAATCAAAACAATGATTATACCGAGCAGCCTTGTTCATCGCATGTCGGCCCTGCTTCAGTATCATCTGGTCCCTTCGGCCGTGCGGCCTCGCTTTCGCGCATCAGCGCCATGATTTCTGCGCCAAGCGTCAAATCCTGCTCCATACCGAACTTGTGCTTGCGCAGCCTTCCTTCGCGGTCGATCAACAGCAAGGTCGGCGTTCCCTGCATGTTGTATTCCGTCATGGTCTTTGGAAGGCGCCCGCCTTCCGACGGCGCATCGATTCCGACAGGGAAACTGATCCGGTATTCGTGCAGGAAGGCTTCGAGCGCTTCCTTTCTGCCCTGGCCTTCATGATGCTCGAACACCGTATGCAGCCCGATCACCGCGACATCTTTCTCGCTGAAAGTCGCCGCGACGCGCTGCGCCTGCGGCAGCCCGTGCGAGACGCATCCCGGACACAGCATCTGGAATGCTTCGATCAGAACCACACGCCCACGGAGGGATTGAAGCGTCACCGGCGATGTCGTGTTGAACCAGTGGGTTGTCTGTAATTCAGGGGCCTGTCGTAATTTCATGTGATGCATTTCTTTTACACTCATCGCCAATAGTTATTCGCCGCCGCTATCGTCTGAAAATTGATCGCTACAACCTGGCTTGCAGCCGTCAGGCTGTCAGCGTTGTTGGCGTATTTGGCTCGCAGCCTTTTCAGAACCTTCATGTCGGGCTGGGTCTTTTTGACGCCAAGTCGTGAAAGCTTGATCGCCAGATCAAATCCTTCCTCGACGGTCTTTGTTTGGAGCGTGGTCGGGAAGCCTGGCGGCGGCTGGTCGCTCATGGCATGTATCCTTTCATCAAAATCCAAGCTGCCAGCCGAGCGTGATGGACCAGTCTTTTTCCAACTGCAGGCCGTTGAGATCGCGATACAGCGGCGCGCTGACCTCGAAAGCGACCCGGTTGCCTTTGAGGAACCCCTCATTGAAGCGGTAGTTGATCCCGGCATGCGCCTCGATAACGTCGCCGCCGTAGTTATCAGGATCGGCGGTCTGCACGGGGCCGATAATCAGAATGTCGCGCCCGGCAATACCGCCTTGCGTCGAGCCGGCAACGCGCAGCGACGTGCTGAGGCTGTGCGACCAGTTATAGGCCGCCCAGAGCGTGCCCTCATAACGGTCGCCCAGCGCATAATCCTCATCATTCTCGCCGAGCCGGATCGTCGCTCCGGCCTGGGCGCCCCAGGAGAGCGCGTCTGCGCGTCCGCGATAGGTGATCCCTGGCTTCAGATCGAACGTGCCCGAGCCGAGCTGCATCGCATAAGGAAAACGCACAATCGGCGTCGTTCCCATCGGCGTCAGGATAATGCCCGATTCATCGAGCGCCCCGGTGGGCAGGCTGATCCCTGCATTGAGATGCAACGCATGACCGGGGACGGAAAGAACCCCGATCAGCGCTGCGAGCGTCGAATCCCCGAAGCCTTCTGACTTCGTGGTGAACTCGCCTAGCCGTGTTGTTCCTGCAGGTCCGGCGAAAGTCAGATGATCCATTTCCTTGATGACGTATTGCGTCATCGCCATCAGCGTCACCCGGTCATGCGGCGCATACATCAGCCCCGCCATGTGCATTTCCATCGTCATCTGCAGCGGCGCGACGCGCAATGTCGGCGGTTGCATCGGCATGCCGGAAAACGGATTGGCGTAGCCTGTGACGATCTCCTCAGGGGTAAGCCGGTCCGCGCCGTCGCGGCTTCCTTCCATGTCCATCCGCATATAACGGTAGGAAACCATCCATTCGCCCTGTTGATGCAAGTGATCGCCCATCACGCCGATCGGCGCGTGGCTGCTTGCATCGCTGCTATGCGCATGCGTATCGGAGGCGAGCGCCGCGCCCGGCAGCGCCATGAAAAAGGCAGCGCCAAATGCAAGCAGTCTCGGAATCTCAAAGTCGTATAGGTATCGGTTCATCGTCTCGTTCCCGCGCCAATCATCCCCGGAAACCCGGCGACCTCGCGCTTTTCTTACGCATGCGCTTCTGACGGCCGCGGGACCTCCTGGGGGAGAGGCCTATTTGAGGTCGCTGAGATTGGCCCCGAAATTAATGTGATAGGGCAGTCCGCCGATCACGAAGGCCGGCACGGATTTGACGCCGGCTTTTTCCGCTTCCGCAATCCGGTTCGGCGTTTCGCCGAGATGCACGATCTCGACATTGTATTTCGACCGGTCGAGGCTTTCTGCGAACTGCTTTTCCGCATCCACGCAGACGGTGCATCCGGCATGATAGAAGGTTGCTTTGGTGCTCAAGATTTTTCTCCTTGATTGGTTGGGGTTGGGTTTTATTCGCCAAACGCCGCACAGGCGATTCTGGCGCCTGCGTTTCCGATGGGCTGCGTCTGGTAATCATCCGGCGCGGCGTGAATAATCAGCGCCGCCCCGTCTGAATCTGTAAGGTCGCTTAATGCGACCGAAGACGTGAAAAAATCTGCGCGCGCGCTTCCGTCCGCATACGCATATACATTGGGCAGGTCGCCGCCATGGGCGCCGCCCGGGTGCAGGAAGCCATGCGGACCGCCTTCGCCCTCGACATGTCCGCCCGAAGCCTTGAAGACGCCGGTATCGGAACAATCGCCCGTCATATGTAAATGGACGCCGTGCCAGCCGGACGGCAAGTTGTTCGCCCGTAGCTGAATCACGACGCCCTGAACCCCTTGCCAGGCCAGGACATCCCCGATGCGCTCGCCTTTCCCTCCGATCAGCTTGGCTTTGGCTCTTGCGCCGTAAGCAGACTGCCCCGAATTCGCCGTGACGGCCCGCGCGGCCTCTGGCGCGGCCGCGCTTTCGTCCGCGGCGGGGGCCCGCCCGCAAGCGAGGACGCTTGCAAGGCAGGCCATGCCGGCGAGCAAGAGAGGCGCGCGCGTCATTTCTGCGCCGTCACGCGGCCGGGAAGGGAAAGATCGCCGGAGGCGACGTCATGCACGCCGGTCACGCACAGAAGCGGCGCTTCGCCGTTCTGGTTGACCTGCAATTCCGCCGTCACCGCATCGAAGGACGTTTTCTCGGTCTTGCTGACCGGAACCGTGATCTTCGCGATCTTGCCGTCGAGGATCGGGCTCATGCCCGGGCTGTCAAGCGCAATGGGAAGATAGGGGGCCGTCGCCGGGAGCAGATCGACGCCGGGCGACACATCGCGGACCTTGAGACCTGCGCCGCAGGCTTTGTCCTCGACCAGCACGACCCAGTGCGAATGCCAGTCCGCGCCGTCATTGGCCGGATCGCCGTCCTGATCCTCGTCATAAAGCGGCGTGTCGTCGAAATCGGGATGCGCCGTGATGG
This sequence comes from uncultured Alphaproteobacteria bacterium, assembly GCA_938003575.1. Lineage (GTDB taxonomy): Bacteria > Pseudomonadota > Alphaproteobacteria > Caulobacterales > Parvularculaceae > Amphiplicatus. The sequence continues at coordinate 9,977 of CALKYG010000099.1, read as the reverse complement.
CGAGCGAGAGAATTCCCGATTCCTTGTCGAAGCCGACAACGGAAGGATCGAGATTGGTCGGCCAGACATAGGACTCGACTTTTGCGCCCGTAAGCTGACCGATGGGGACGGGTTTGACGCTTCCGGCGACGCCGGCAAGCTCCATGATGAAGGTCGTCAGGCGGCCGTCCGTCGTCGCCCCGGCGCTTGTGATATCGAAAGCGGGCGTCTTGTCGGATTCTTTTTTGCTCTTGATTTCGTGCGCGGCGGCTCCTTGAGCCCCGGCCGCTAAAACAAGGGCGGTCAACAGTAACCGGTTCATTGCAGTCTCCTAAAAGTTTCGAGTCGATACGGTAACCCTATTGGCGTTCCGAAGGGCTTGTCAAGTAAGTTTTTTGTCGATACTATTTTCCTCATGCGTAGCGTTGACGACATCCTCATCTTGCTGGAGCGGATCGGCCGCGTTCTCCAGAATGACGGTCATTCAGACGGGCTGAAACCCACCCAATGGGAAGCCTTGCGCTATTTCTCGCGGGCGAACCGATTCTCGCGTTCGCCTTCGGCCCTCACCGCCTATCTCGGCATGACAAAGGGCACCGTTTCCCAGACTGTCGGCGCGCTCGAAAAAAAGGGCCTGATCGAAAAGGCGACCGGCGACGCCGACCGTCGGCAGGTCCTGATCGAGGTGACGGCGAAGGGCGATAAACTCCTCAAACGAGACCCGCTCGAAGCGATGGCGGCCTTGCTCGCCAGAATGCCGGCGAGCCAGCGCCACGAGCTGAAAGACGATCTAAGCGATTTCCTGCGGGCGACATTACGTCAAAGAGATGGACGCCCGTTCGGCGCCTGCAAAACCTGCCGCTATTTCAGGAAGCACGCAGAGGGCGGCGCGCCGCACAAATGCGGCCTGCTTGAAGAACCGCTCTCGGTCGCTGACAGCGAGATGATTTGCATCGAGCATGAGGCGGCAGCGTGACGCAGGAATAAAAGCGGGCGCTTATAGAGAAGTGCAGTTGCAATTGTCGTCGCCTGGCGATTGATGCGATCATTGCTTTTGAGTTGTCACAAAATCTTCGTGCAAGTTGGTTTTCCTTCACCCGCAAATGCTTTCCGCTTCGGCTCTTTGCGCAAGGCTGAGCGGGAGCGGAAAATTTTGGCGAATTGAACATACAATTTTTGCTTGCAAGAATTTTCTGCAACAAAAGATATTTCGGTAATGCAGACGCGCTTCTCGGCTCCGATGGCGGCGCGGCGCCACTCTTTTTTCAAGAGCCGCGCGCGCCTGGCGTGGCGTCGCGCTCTCGATTGAGGAAATATCCGCCTTCTGATCATTCACCATCCTGTCACATCAATACGCTACTGCGCGCCCGTCGCAGGCTGCGTCAGTAGTCTGAGGCATATCGGGGATCGCTTTTATATTGGGGTTATCAATGACGTGTCGAACCGCCTTGTTCTGCGCTGTTAGCGCATTGGGACTTGCGCCAGCCGCCTTCGCTCAATCGGATGGAAGGATCGACAGCGCAGAAAGTGCGCCTGCTGATGAAATCGTCGTGATCGGCACGAAACTGTCACGCCAGAAGGCGATCGAGGAAAAACAGAATGATTCCCGCGTCATCGACGCGCTTGGCATCGACGAGCTTGGCCAATTGCCTGACAAGAATGTCGGCGAGTCGCTGAACCGCCTGCCGGGGGTCTCGATGCTGGTCGAAAAGGGCGAGGGCCGCTTCGTCCAGATCCGCGGCATCAATCCCGGCCTCAACAATGTCACGATTAACGGCGTGTCGCTCGGCTCGCCCGAGCAGGAAGGCGGCGGCCGCGGCGCGCCGCTCGACGTCATATCCGGCAGCGTTCTCGGCGGCGTTCAAGTGATCAAGACGCCGACGCCGGATATGGACGCGCAAGGCATCGGCGGCACGGTCAATGTCGACACCGCCATGCCGTTCGACCGCAAGGACGCGTTTTATGGTTACGTCACCGGACGCTATGGTTATGAAGACATCCGGCCGAAGGATGCCGGCTTTGGCGGCCATGACCCTTACGCCGTTGACGCGCTTGTCGCCGGCAAGCTTGCAAACGACACGATCGGCTGGCTCGTCGGCGCGTCATGGTCCGACCGCGAATATGTCGCGCAGGGGCGCTATCAGGATGACTGGGACGAGTCGTCCGGCATCGGCTTGCCGGTCAACGTCAAGAACAATTATTACATCATTGGGCGCGAGCGGCTGAACGTCAACGCCGCCCTCGAATTCCGGCCCGATGATGAGACACAGCTCTTCGTGCGCGGGTTCTATGCCGACTGGAGCGAGTTCCAGCACCGCAACCGCTTCGAGGAAAATCTCGACACCGGCGTTGTTCCGCTGACCGCGACGAGCGGGACTTCGGGCCTGAACCGCGTCAACGCGAATATCCGTCTTGAACAGGCCAGCAAGGAGTTGCTGACGCTCGCCGCCGGCGGCGAGAAGAAGTTCGGCGACTACACGCTGACTTTCCTGGGGCAGCGCAGCGACAATGACCTCTCGGAGCCGAGCGATTTCTGGGAGTTTCGTTCGGGCCGCATCTTCGGTCCGAACACCTTTGTGCTCAACGATCTCAATCTTGTCGACATCACGCCCGACGCCGGCACGCCGGATCGCCAGGACCCGTCACTGTTCGGCCTGCGCCGGGTGCGCTTCTTCGATCGTGCGCTTGAAGAAATTAACTGGACTGGCAAAGCGGATCTCCGCTGGGATCTCGATGAGGAGACCTATCTCAAGGCGGGCGCAAAATATGTCTCTACAAGCCGCGTTCTTGACCAGAGCCAACAGCGGTTTAATCCGGGCGCGTCGGCCCTGACGCTCGGAACCTCGTCGGCATTCACGGGCGGCGCTTTCACCAACAACACCGACGCCGGCGACGTTCCGAACATCTTCATGAACATCAACGGGCTCAACGGTTTTTTTGACGATCCGGCGAATGCGTCATTTTTCGCAGCCGACGCCGCCGACAACTTCGTCTCCGACAATGCCGCCGACTATGATATCCGCGAGCGCGTCATCGCCGGTTATGTCATGGGCGAAAAGAAAATCGGCGACTTCGAATTCATTACCGGCGCCCGCGTCGAGTGGACCGATGTCGACTCGAGCGGCAATCTTCTTCTGAACGGGGTCGCGACCCGGATTGAAGACGGTGGCGACTATGTCACTGTGACGCCGTCGATCATCGCCAATTATCGTCGTGAAGAAAGTCTCGTCTTCCGGGCGGCGGTGACGCGCGCGCTGGGGCGGCCCGATTTCGACATCATCGCGCCGCGCGCGACGGCGACCGACGACGGCGGTCCGATCGCGACCGTCAATATCGGCAATCCGGACCTGCGGCCGCGGACCTCGTGGAACTTCGATTTGTCGGCGGAATGGTATCCGAACGACTTCACGGCGCTGACGGTCGGTTTGTTCTACAAGGACATTTCCGACGAGCTTGTTCCGTTCACGGAGTCCCTCACGACACAAGCGGAAATGGACGCCGCTCTGGCCGCGAGAGGCCTGACAGGCTCGGTCGACACGACGGCGCTGACAAGGCTCGATCTGACGACGACGATCAATGGCGCTTCGGCGACACTGAAGGGGATCGAGCTGCTCGGTCAGACGCAGTTTGATTTCCTGCCGTCGCCATTGGATGGCCTCGGCGCGTCGGCGTCAGCGACCTTCCTCGATGGCGAAACCACCCTGCCGAATGGCGATGTGATTCCCCTGGTCGGTCAGCCGGAGCAGACCTACGCGTTCTCCATCTTCTATCAGAAGGGGCCGATCGACGCGTCGGTGAGCTATGCTTTCAATGACAGCTTCCTGACCGATCCGAATTCCGATCCTGATCTAGTTCTTGATCAGGGCTCATTCGGTCGCTGGGACGCCAAGGTCACTTACAATCTGCGCGAAAACATCAAGCTCTTCGCGGAGGGCGTCAATCTCAACAACGAGCCGACGACGGAGTTTCAGGGCGGACGTGAAACCTGGAATACCGAATATGAATATGTCGGTACGACATTCTTCTTCGGCGGCAGCGTCGGCTTCTGAAGCACCGGTATAGTTGCGTGGAGTAACGGCCGCGGCGGCTCCTGGCGGGGCGGCCGTGGCCTGCAACTGTTGAAGGCGATTGAGTTGAATTCGCCCCGCTTACGTCTGAAGGTTTCGTCATGATCGATGTGCTGCTGACGATTTTGCTGGCCGCCGCTGCCCCGGAAGGGGAGGCGTCACCGGTTACTTGCGCGCCCTTGCAGCTCACCGCAAAAACGACCCACACATGGCCCGCCGCGGACGCCGATCAGGGCGCGGCCGCGACCTCGGATCATTTCTATGCGGTTGATAATTCGGTGATCGCCAAACATGATCGGAAGACCGGCGCGCTTAAAGGCCGCTGGTCGGGCGAAGCTGAAGGGTTCATCCGTCATCTGAACAGCTGTTACCATGATGACGGCAAGCTTTACTGCGCCAATTCCAATTATCCCAAGCTTCCGATGGGATCATCCGTGGAGGTATTCGATGCGTCGACGCTTTCGCATCTTCAGTCCCATAGCTTCGGGCTGATGGAAGAAGGATCGCTGACCTGGTTCGACGAAACCGACAAGAGCTGGATCGCGGGCTTTACGCATTACAGCGGGCCACGCGGGCTTCCGTATAAGGATAATAGATTTTCCAGCGTCGTCGCCTTCGACGCCGAGTGGCGCCGTGTCGGCGGCTGGCTCTATCCCGACGAGATACTCGACCGGATGTCGCCCCATGGCGCTTCAGGCGGCGCCATCGGTCCGGACGGCTATCTCTATGTCACGGGCCATGACCGCCCGGAAATGTATGTGCTGGCGGCCCCGAAGATGGGCCCCTATCTCATTCATGTCGCGACGATTGCTATCGAAGCGGAGGGGCAGGCGTTCAGTTTTATTGACGGAGACCGGCGCAAGCTGGTCGCCGTCAACAGGCGTGGTCAAAAGCGCGTTCTGGAAATCGAAATCCCTGCCGTCAAAGATCCGTGCAACCGAAGCAGTCTTCCCTTCTGAACGGAACCCTGATCAGCGGCTGGCGCCGCTCCGAGGAGAGAAAGAGATCTGTTGAGGTTTCCGTGACGGGTTTTAGGGGTCGAGAGAGAGTCTCGCGGCCGCCCGTCGCGGAGAATTCCCATGTCTCTTCAGGTTCTGGATGCCCGTCCCGATGCGTCGGGCGGTTACAAGGTCGATGTCTCGCGCGGCTCGCGGGTCGGGCGCGTCTCGTCCGAATGGTTCTCGCGTCCCGATGACGAGCGGTTCCTGTCGCTCACCGATCTCCAGGCGTCGGTGAAGGAGCGCGCGGCGAAAAGCCGGACGCGCACCGTCGAAAGCGCGGCGATCCGCGTCGAGGCCGCGCGCGACGATGCCGAACGGCTCGAACTCCTCCTGCCGGAGAGCGATACGCCCGTCGCGCCGACGCACTGGTCCTTCGGCCAGCTGAGCGCGCTCGTCGGCGCGCCGGCGTCCTATCTGCGTCAGCTGCCGGCGCCGCTCGCGGCGATCAGTCTGCAATACGGGCTGACGACGCATCGCGCCGAGCAGGTGAAGACGCTGGAGACGGCGGACGGCCGCACCGAGCTCCGAGCCGTCACCGGACCCGACTATGGCCGCATCTATGACCACGAGCTCGTCTCGGCGGTGATGAAGATCGCCGGCGACGGCGTCGGCGACACGCGCTGGAAAATCCCCGGCGTCCTTGATTGGTCGACCGGCGTCTATAATCCGAACGCAGCCGTCAGCCGGGAATCGACGACTCTCTACGCCTCCGACCGCGACGTCTTCCTGTTCCTCGTCGATGATCTGAACCCGATCGAGGCGGGGAGGCTCCCCGACGGCTCGCCCGATCTCTTCTTCCGCGGCTTTTATTGCTGGAACTCGGAAGTCGGCGCGAAGACGCTGGGGCTCGCCTCTTTCTACTTGCGAGCCGTCTGCCAGAACCGCAATCTCTGGGGCGTTGAGGACTTTCAGGAGATCGTCATCCGCCACTCGAAATATGCATCGGACCGCTTCGCGCGCGAAGCCGCGCCAGCGCTGACGCGTTTCGCGGAATCATCGCCTATGCCCTTCATCAACGGGATCAAGGCGGCGCGCGAGCAGATCGTCGCCCGGAACGACGAGGACCGCAGCGACTTCCTGAGGAAGCGCGGCTTCTCGAAAGCCGAGACCGCGGCCATCATCGAAACCGTCCTCGCCGAAGAAGGCCGCCCACCCGCCAGCGTCTTCGACTTCGTTCAAGGCATCACCGCCGTCGCCCGCGGCAAGGCGCATCAGGACGCGCGGCTGGAAATGGAGGGGCGGGCGAAGCAGCTGCTGCGAGCGAGCGCCTGAAGCTTACTCTGCGATCTGCCACGCCAGAATAGAAGTGACGTGTGCTGCTCTGCAGCCAATCAAGCAGCCGGCGAGCTTAGGCGCGAATACGGCTATTGACATTGCAGCCACGTCCCAGCGTCAGCGGCCCTTTTCTGCCGCCAACATGAAGCGATTGACATTAAGCGGGCGTTTTTAAAACTAAATCTTTACTTACCGAATGGCACGATAACGCCAGGCAGTCGGAATTTAGGTAAAATGCTCGCTATCGCCGGGGGTATCATATTGGCGGCGTTTTTTCTCGCTCTGCTTCCGCACGTATTGGGATTCTTGGTGAGCGCGTTTTTTGTCACGCTGCTTCTGATCATCGGTGCAATTGCGCTACTTGTCTTTTTACAAGAACCGGCCCTCGCGCTTTGGTTGGTCCCGCTTCTCCCTGCTTGGTTGGTCTTCTCGCTTCTCAGGTCAATCAACAAACAAGGTGGAGTGCAGGGGTGGCTCAAGTACATCGGAATTGAATGCCGGCGTACAGCAACAGCGAACGACATTGCGACAAAGGCAAACGAGCTGGCGGCACACGCGGCATGGGTCGAGGACTCGAAAAGGCGGCGCGAAGAAGAAACGGTCGCATGCGCCACGACTGCTCTGATCGCGCATGTAGAAAGGAAGATTGCCCGTCTCGCGCCCGGGGCGCCTGTCCGAATTGAAAACAACCGCTATGGTCATCGGGTGTTCGTCGGTGATGTCGAAATCGGCAGCGTCAACATCGAGCGAAAAAATAGATTTCTCATATCTGAAGGTAGGGACTATTGCTCAGGCGACGCAAGTGCCGTCGCTGGTTTCTTGGCTGCAAGTCTTCGGAGGAAGCTGCGAGCTTCGCCCAGCAGCGTCAGAAGTTTGGGAATAGGGCTCACTTAATAGACTTCGGCACGGAGCGACCAGGAGCGTCCCAGCCGTCCCCTACCAGTTGGCGCCATATATCCCATTCAGGAGTTATCGTTATTCACCAGCCGGGCAATCTCTCGGTCTCGAGCTGCTCGATCCAGTCTATCACGGATGAGACCATCAAAAAGCGCGCGTTGGTTCCCCGATAGGGTTTCAATCCCCTTGCCGATGATTTGTTTTGCAACGCCGTAGGCAGCCGTGCCCTCCTCCAGTTCACCCTCGCGAATGAGGGTTTCCAGCTCTTCTGCAAGAGCGTCAGCTTCTTGCTGGGCCATCCAAGCTTCCTTTGCTCCACCCATTTTATGCTCCTTCGCTTTGCGCAATATTCACAGAATACGCGTCCTGGATTGCCGCACCTTTAATGCGCCAGCATCGGGTTTCGTCGCGAAAACTCAAAAACACTGTCATGGGCGACAATTTCTTTGATTGATCGTCATCGGCGATGTGCGGCCGGTCGTAGTCTGGCGCGCCAATGTCCGCTCTCGGGCGCGTTCGCAACGCGTCACGCGCAATTCTATTTGTGGGATTATTCTGAAGGTCCCGGATCCCGATCTGCCGTGGCTCCCGGCGCCAGCGCGACAGCGAGCAAGAGTGAGGCGGATTTTTCCGTGACGGGTTTAGAGGCTGAAAGAGAGTCTTTCGGCCGGCCCGTCGCGGAGACTGACCCATGGCCAAATCGAAGCCGAAGACGAAACCTGCCGCTATCGTTAGCTTAAGCGCTTCACGGGACATCCCTCTCAACAAGCTCGTGCTTTCCCAGTCGAATGTCCGCCAGGTGAAGGCGGGCGTCTCGATCGGGGAACTCGCCGAGGATATCGCGCGGCGGACGCTCCTTCAGGGGCTCACCGTTCGCGCCGTGCTCGACGACGCGGGCGCCGAGACTGGAATGTACGAAGTCCCGGCCGGCGGTCGGCGCTTCCGCGCGCTGCAACTGCTGGTCGAACAGAAGCGCCTCGCGCCGGATGCGCCGATCCCTTGCGTCATTCGTACCGAGGGTCTCGCCGAGGAGGACAGCCTCGCCGAAAACATTCAGCGCGCGCCGCTGCACCCGCTCGATCAATTCCGCGCCTTTCAGACCTTGCGCGAGAAAGGCAAAAGCGAGGAGGAAATCGCCGCCGCCTTCTTCGTGACGCCGGCGGTCGTCAAGCAGCGCTTGAGGCTCGCCGCCGTCGCGCCGGCGCTGCTCGATCTTTACGCCGACGACGTGATGACCCTCGAACAGCTGATGGCGTTCACAGTAAACAGCGACCATCAGCGCCAACGCCAAGTCTGGGAGACGCTGAAAAACGGCTATAATCGCGAACCCTATCACATCCGCCGCATGCTGACCGAAGGCGCCGTCAGCGCCGGCGACAAGCGCGCGCGCTTCGTCGGCATCGAAGCTTACGAGGAAGGCGGCGGAGTGATACTTCGCGATCTTTTCTCTGATGCTGACGACGGGTGGCTGCAGGATGCAGGGCTCCTTAATCGCCTCGTCGCCGAGAAACTTGAATCCTGCGCCGCCGAGGTTCGCGGCGAGGGCTGGAAATGGGTCGAGGCCGCAATCGACTTTCCCTATGGACACACCTTCGGCCTGCGCCGCCTCGCTGGTGAGCAACCCACTCTGACGGAAGTGGAGCAGGCGACCTACGACGCGCTCAAGGCCGAATATGACAGACTGCAGGAGGAGCATGACGGCGCCGATGAGCTGCCCGACGAAGTCGACCGCCGGCTCGGCGAACTCGAAGCCGGGATCGAGGCGTTCGAGCAGCGTCCCTGGCGTTTCCCCGCGGAAGACGTCGCTCGCGCGGGCGCCTTCGTCAGTCTCGACCCGTCCGGCGCGTTGCGCATCGAACGCGGCTTCGTGAAGCCCGAAGATGAAGCGCCCACGGAAGAAGGTGGCGCTTCCGACGAAGACGCTGTCGACCACACCGATGACGACGGTTCGCATGGCGCCGCATCGCCATCCGCAGACGAGGAGTCAGATGATGCCAGTGAGGAGCCCGACCGACCCCTTCCGGACCGGCTGCTCATCGAGCTGACCGAGTGGCGGACGCTCGCTTTGCGCGACGCGCTGGCGCAGCGCCCGGACATCGCCTTCGTCGCGGCGCTGCACGCGCTTTGCCTCGATCTCCTTTATGTGCGCGGGCAGCATAGCTGCATCGATATCGCGGCGCGTCAGAGCGTCCTCAGGAGCGGCGCCGACGGGCTTTCCGACAGTGCAGCGGCGGCATCGATTGATGCGCGCCATCAGGGCTTCGCGGACGCTTTGCCAGCGGACCCGTCTACTCTCTGGGAGCATCTCGCGGCGATGGAGGAGGGGGCTCGTAGGGCGCTGTTCGCGCATTGCATCGCGCTCAGCATCGACGCGGTCTTCCGGCCCTATGATCGGCGCTCAGGTGCTCTCACCCACGCCGATCAAGTCGCAAGTGCGCTCTCGCTCGACCTCTGCGCCGCAGGTTGGCGCCCTTCTGCGGACGCCTTTTTCGGGCGGATCACCAAGGCGCAAATTGTGGAGGCGGTTCGCGAAGCAAAAGGCGAAGAGGCCGCCGACCGCATCGCCAGCCTCAAGAAGCCGGAGATGGCGAAAGCCGCCGAGGGCCTCCTTCAGGATTGCGACTGGCTTCCCGCCGCGCTGCGAACTCCGAAAGCCGACGCACTCGCTACCATCGTCGTCGATGACCCGGCCGCTCCCGCGATCGCCGCGGAATAGCGGCCTGCCGATCATCATCATCGAAGCGCGCCCGTAAGGGCG
>CALKYG010000098.1 GCA_938003575.1 uncultured Alphaproteobacteria bacterium | reverse complement strand
AGCTGTTCTCCCCCGGCCTGCAGGTGGTCAACCCGGACTTCTTCAACCAGATGAGGTTCGACACGGCAGAAGAGATCGTTGCGGCGCTGGAGTCCGATGCCGGTGACTGGGCAAAGACAGAAGCGGCGACGATCCGCTCCAAGAGCCCGGAGACGGTCAAGGTCGCACTGCGCCAGCTCCGCGAAGGCCGGCGGATGGAATACTTCGAGGACAACATGCGGATGGAATACCGCATCGGCTGGCGCAAGGTTCAGAGCCCCGACTTTCTCGAAGGTGTCCGCGCCGTGATCATCGACAAGGATAACGCCCCGGCCTGGAAGCCAGCGCGGCTGGAGGAGGTAAGCGACGCGGATGTGGCGCGCTACTTTGCGCCGCTGGGCGAGAACGAGCTGACCTTTGACGCCTGAGACGGCCTGCGCGATCATCGAGGAAGAAGGGAGCCGGCCATGCGCGGTGAAGTGCTGAATCCCGATGAAGGAGATGGTCAGGGCATCATCCTCGGCGAAGATGGCCGGCGTTACGCCTTCAGAACGGACCGGGTGCATAAGCGCACGCTGATCGCGGCGGGAACGCCGGTCGACTTTATCACGCTGGGAGACGAAGCGCGCGACATCTATGTATTGTCGGCGCCCGCCACAGCGCCTGCGAAGATCAGCCCGGATGCTGCCTATATGCCGGCGATCTTCGTGCCGGCCGACAACCTGTTCACTTATTTTCTCCGGGCGCTTTCGCGCAATTACTTCAAGTTTGAAGGACGCGCTCGCAGGGCCGAATACTGGGGATATACTCTGTTCTTTGTGATCTTTTTGGTTGTCGCATTTATGTTAGACGCAATTCTTTCCGCTTCTTTGTTCGCAATCAGTGGGAATATTGCTGATGATTTTCTGCCGCTGCTGACCACGCTGTTTTATCTATACTGTATAATACCGGGCATCGCGATTACGGTCCGGCGCCTGCACGACCAGGATATGTCGGGTTGGCTCTATTTGATCAACGGCTTACCTTATATTGGCGGATTGATCATTTTCATTCTGATGTTCTTCGATTCCCGGCCTAATCCCAATAAACATGGGCTGAGCCCGAAGTATGGCGCTGCGCAGACGGTCAACGTCTTCACATGACCCCTCCAGCTGTTTCGGCTCAGTAACGGTTAATAAGGCCCGCCGAATATTAACATTCGTCTTGCGGCGCCAAGTTTTGCTTATCAAAATATTAGTCCTCATCATGTAACTCTACTCAAACTACAACAAAAGTTGAGTGGTGGTGAAAATGATGATGATCGACATGCAGGACTCTGCATCCAATACTATCGGCGAAAACTTCCTGAAGTCCCTGTCGCTTCTGGAGCAGGCGCACCGCCGTCTGCATGATGTCGTCAAGGACGATCTTGAGCGGGGCGGCGAGCGTTCGCTGACCGGCGTTCAGGCTCTGCTTCTGTACGAGATTGGCGAGGGCGATGCCCCGGCTTCTGTCCTGCGTGCCCGCGGCGCTTTCGCCGGAACGAGCCTCTCCTACAACGTCAAGAAACTGCAGGAGGGCGGCTACCTCGTGCAGACGCGTTCGGAAGACGACAAACGCACCGTGACGC
>CALKYG010000097.1 GCA_938003575.1 uncultured Alphaproteobacteria bacterium | reverse complement strand
GGATTGCCGTCGCGCTGATGCTGGAGGAGCGGTGATGAGCGCCTACATCATTCTGAAATGGCTGCATGTGATCGGCGCTGGCGTGCTGTTCGGAACGGGCGCGGGCATCGCATTTTTCATGGTGCGCGCCCACACGACGCGCGATCCGAAGATCATCGCCGCCGTCGCGTCGATCGTCGTTCTCGCCGATTATGTCTTCACGTTGTCGGCCGTGATTGTACAGCCGGTCACCGGCGCGGCGCTCGCGGCCGTTGCGGGCTATCCGCTGACGAGCGGCTGGATCGCCGCTTCAGTCGCGCTCTATATTTTCACCGGCGCATTTTGGGTTCCGGTCGTCTTCATGCAGAGGAAAATGCGCGATCTTTCCGCCGCCGCCGCGCAATCAGGCGCGCCGCTGCCCGACGAATATTTCCGGCTCTACCGCCGATGGTTCGCCTTCGGCTTTCCGGCGTTCTTTGCAGTGTTGGCGATCCTGTGGCTGATGATCGCGAGGCCGGCCTTCGCGTGAAAGGCCGCAAGGCGCTGATCCGTGTCATGCCGGCGCGTAGGTCAGCCTGACCGTTTCCTCCCCGACGCGGTCGCTTGCAACGAGCCGGAGCTTGGGTTCATGGTCGGCGAAATACCGGGCGCCGCGGCCAAGCGCCACCGGGTGAATGTAGAGCTGATACTCGTCAATGAGGCCGAGGCGTCCAAGGCTGGCGGCGAAAACGGGTCCGCCGACATCGATGCGGCCATCGACGCCGGCCTTCAATTCTCGAATTTCCGTCTCGAAGTCTTCGCCCAGCAGAGTCGCATTCGGACCGACCGAGGAGAGCGAGCGCGATGCGACCCATTTCGGCTGGCGGCGCCATGCTTGCGCGAATGCGCGCAATTGCGCTGTCTCGACGCCGATATCCTGGTCCCAGACATCGCCGTCCCAATAGCGCATCAACTCGTAAAGGCCGCGTCCGTAAATGCTGCCCGCGAGCCCTGCTGTCTGATCAATGAAATGCTGAAACAGCGCCGGACCGGGCGCGAACCTGTCGTGATCGACAAAGCCGTCGAGCGAAACGTTCATCCCGAAAACGAGGTGCGCCACCTTATTTTACGGCGGCGCAGGCGACGCGCGCGCCGGCCCCGCCGATCGGCTGCGTCATGTGATCGTCGGGGCTTTCGTGGATGATGACCGCGAATCCGTCATCGTCCATTAAAGGAAAGGGACCGTTCATCGCGGCGGCCTCTTCGCTCGGCTTAAGATGCACGCCCGCCCGGAAAAGCTCCGCTTTGGCGCCGCCATTCCCGTCGGCGAAGAGGTTCGGCAAATCCGACCTGTGCGACCCGTTCGGATTGAGAAGCCCGTGTTCGCGGCCGTCCGGATTGATGTGTCCGCCGGACGCCTTGAAGCCGTCAGCGCCGTCGGAACAATCGCCGACCATGTGCAGATGAACGCCGTGCCATCCAGGGGCAAGACCGGAGACTTCAATCCGGATGAGCACGCCGCCGAGGCCGTCGCGGAACGTCGCGGAGCCCATCGTTTCGCCGGCGGGTCCGAAGAAATCAGCGCTCGCATCCGTCCACTCAGAGGACGGGAGGCCTTCTATTTTCGCTGATTCTGCAGGAGCCGGCCCGGCGCTTGCCGGCGGCGGCGCATCTTCCTTTTTCCCACAGGAAACCAGGAGGAGCGCAAGGGTCGCGGGAGCAATGATCCGGGAAATCGCGCGGCGCATGGAAAGTCCTTTCAACGGGCGGTGATTTTCCCTTTAATATGAAAGCTTTGGCAAAGCCAGTTCGGGGGTTGCGAAGCTTGCGGGCGCCCCCCGCTAAATGCTAGTCAGGCGAGGCATTTTAGTTGCTGATTCCCGAAGGATTTTCGTGACAACCGAAGACGACGACAACGCGCCGGAAACCGGCGGCGAGAGCCCGAATTCTGGCGCCGGACAGCCGGGCGGCGCGACGCAGCAGATCTCCATCGAAGAGGAGATGCGCCGGTCCTATCTCGACTATGCGATGAGCGTCATCGTCAGCCGCGCCATTCCCGACGCGCGCGACGGCCTTAAGCCCGTGCATCGCCGCATCCTCTGGTCGATGCATGAAAACGGCTACGCATGGAACAAGCCTTACCGGAAATCGGCCCGCGTCGTCGGCGACGTTATCGGTAAATATCACCCGCACGGGGACCAGGCCGTATATGACGCGCTGGCGCGCATGGCGCAGGATTTCTCGATGCGCCTGCCGCTGCTCGACGGGCAGGGGAATTTCGGTTCGATCGACGGCGACCCGCCGGCGGCGATGCGATACACCGAAGTGCGCATGGACAAACCGGCCCACGCGCTGCTCGAAGACATCGAAAAGGATACGGTCGGCTTCCAGCCCAACTATGACGGCTCAGAGAGGGAGCCGACGGTGCTGCCCGCACGGTACCCGAACCTTCTCGTCAACGGAGCAGGCGGCATCGCCGTCGGCATGGCGACAAACATTCCTCCGCACAATCTCGGCGAGGTCGTCGACGCGACCATCGCCATGATCGAAAATCCGGAGATCTCGGATTCGGAGCTCATAGAGATTGTGCCCGGGCCCGACTTCCCGACCGGCGGGGTCATCCTCGGACACGCCGGATCGAAAGCGGCGCTGCTCCTCGGGCGCGGCTCAGTCATCATGCGCGGGCGGGCGACGATTGACGAGATCCGCAAGGATCGCAACGCCGTCATCATCACGGAGATCCCGTATCAGGTGAACAAGTCGGTGATGATCGAGCGAATCGCAGATCTTGTCCGAGAAAAGAAAATCGAAGGCATCGCCGATATCCGCGATGAGTCGAACCGGGAAGGCATTCGCGTCGTCGTCGAACTGAAGCGGGACGCCGCGCCCGACGTCGTCCTGAACCAGCTCTATCGTCACTCGCAGCTCCAGACCTCGTTCGGCGTCAATATTCTGGCGCTCAACGGCGGCCGTCCGCAGCAGATGGCGTTGCGCGACATCTTGAGGGCGTTCATCGACTTCCGCGAGGAAGTCGTCGCGCGGCGGACGAAGTTCGAACTCAACAAGGCGCGCGATCGCGCGCATATTCTCGTCGGCCTTGCGATCGCCGTCGCCAATATCGACGAAATTGTCGCGCTCATCCGGCGAGCGCCGGATCCGCAGACCGCCAAGGAGCAGCTGATGTCGCGCGACTGGCCGGCGAAGGATCTGGCGCCGCTCGTCCTGCTCGTCGCCGATCCGCGTCATCTGATGTCCGACGGCGACACGCTGCGGCTTTCCGAAGAGCAGGCCAAGGCCATTCTGGATCTGCGTCTGCAGCGTCTGACCGCGCTCGGCCGCGATGAGATCGGCGACGAACTCAAAGGCCTTGCGGAAAAAATTTCCGACTATCTCGACATCCTGCGCAATCGAAGCCGTGTGCTGACGATCATCAAGGACGAGCTTTCGGCGGTGAAGGCTGAGCATGCGACGCCTCAGCGAACGGAAATCATCG
>CALKYG010000096.1 GCA_938003575.1 uncultured Alphaproteobacteria bacterium | reverse complement strand
AGGATCGCAAGATCGGCGAACATCTGATCGCCGAGGACGCCCATCTTCTGATCGTCATCGGTGGTGACGACGGCGATATCGGTCACTTCACTCCCCGTTCCCGACGTCGTCGGAAGGAGGACGAGCGGCGCGCGGCCGCCCTTGATATTGCCCGTGCCGTAGATGTCTTCGAGCGATTGCGTGGAGTTCAAAAGGACGGCGATGATTTTCGCCGTGTCCATCGACGAGCCGCCGCCGAAGCCGATGACGCCGTCCGCCTGATGACGGCGTGCGATTTCGACCGAATCTCTTACGACGCGCGCCGGCGGGTCCGCCTCGATCCCGTCAAAGAGGAGGAAATCGATCCCCTCGTTTTTCAGGCTGCTCAGCGCCGGATTGATCAGTCCCGCCGCGATGATCCCCTTGTCGGTGACGATCACGGGCCGCTTCATCCGGGATTTGACGAGCGCGCCCAGTCGCGCCGACGAGCCGGGTTCGAAAATGACGGAGGGAACGGTGCGGAACGTGAACTGCATCAATTGAACCTCACCAGCCGTCCCGGCCTTTCATCCGTCACCATGTCATTATGCACGACCTGGCGGCCGGAAACGAGCGTCGCGCGGAAGCCCCTTGCTTCCTGCAACAGGCGCTGCCCGCCGGCGGGAAGGTCCTTCACCATGTGCGGCGCCTTCAAGGTCAGGCGATCATGGTCGATGACGTTGATGTCGGCTTTTAGGCCGACCTTGAGGCGCCCGCGATCCCTTAGCCCCAGATAATCCGCGCCGTCGGCGGTCAGCATCTGCACCGCGCGCGACAACGGGATTCTATGGTCAGCCCTGTCGCGCGCCCAATAGGAAAGGAGATAAGCGGGGAATGACGCATCGCAGATCGTGCCGACATGCGCGCCGCCATCGGAAAGACCGATCATCGCGTTCGGGTGCGTCAGCATTTTGTGGACATTGTCGTAATTGAAGTCGGTGTAGTTATAGATCGGGAAATAGATGAGCTGCTTGCCGTCAAGCTCGAGCAGGACGTCGTAAAGCTTCTCCATGACGGAAACGCCGTCGCGGCGCGCTTCGGCTCCGAGGGAGCCCGCCTCGCCCTGGTCGTAATCCGGCGTTTCGCCGAGGCGATAGAATTTGTTGGCGACCCAATCGATGGCGCCGATCAGCGTATCGACGATCGGCGGCGTGGAAGAGCCCGGGCCGGCGAGCTTCACCGGCTTTTCGGAAAGGCAGCGGCGGCGGAATTCGGGATCGCGCATGATCCGCACGCGCTCTTCAAGCGGCTTGTCTTTTATCTCGCGATAGGCGGGCTGCGCCATCAACGGGTGCATGGTGCACTGAAGCCCGTTGAAGACGCCGATGCCGCGCGGCGCGACCTGCACGCGGAAATCGAGGCCGTCGGCGTTCAGGCGTTCCGTTTCTTTCAGGATGCGCTTCCATTGTTCGGGCGCGAGATCGCGCTGCATCAGGGAAATGGAGCAGGGCCGCCCGCCGGCCCGGGCGAAGGCTTCGACGAGCGCGAATTCGGCGGGGAACTGATCGCCCTCGCGTTCAAGGTTGAAGTCGTTGACGATCTGGAGAACGCCGCGCTTGCGGCCTTTCATGACCGAGGCGAGGGCGACAAGCTCCTCGCGGCTTGCTTCCGATGACGGAGTCCAGTCGCCGTCGGCGGTGCGGTGAACGTCGGAGCGGCCGATGGAGAAGCCGG
>CALKYG010000095.1 GCA_938003575.1 uncultured Alphaproteobacteria bacterium | reverse complement strand
AAGTCGTAAGAGGGCCGACGCCGGCGATCTACGGCGCAGGCCGCGTCGGCGGATTCGTCAATGTCACGCCCTTGACCGCGCTGACGCAAAAGCAGATCGGCGAGCGCGGCCGCCTGATTGAAATAGGCGGGACAATCGGGTCCTACGATAAGCGCGTTGTCGAAGGCTCGGCCGGCGCGGCGTTCGGCCTCGGCGGCTTCGACGCCGGCGTTTACGCCTACGCCGAATACGAAAATTCAAACAGCTTCTATCGCGGGATCGAACCGGAACGCCTGCTGGTTCAAGGCGCTTTCACTCTCGCGCGCGGGGACCGGTTTTCTCTCGAAGCCGGCGGCGCCTTCCTTTCATCGAAAGGCTACAAGCAGACCCCGGGCTGGAACCGGGTGACCCAGGACCTGATCGACAACGGGATTTATGTCACCGGAATCGACACGGACCTCCGCGATCTCGACGGCGATGGAAAGCTCACGCCGGACGAGGTCGATGCGGCGGTCGGTTCGTTTTTCGGCTCATCGAATATCAGGCAGTTCATCGACTTCGGCGTATTTCCGAACGCCGCTTTTGCGCTCGACCAGAATGTCGGGACGGCGCGCCTCGACCCGCGGACGGTCTTCCTCTCCGACAGAGACATCGCAGAGTCGAAAACGGCGACCGCCTACGCCGACCTATCGATTGCCGCCGGCGGCGACGGGACAATCAGGTTTCAGGCGTTCTATGACTCCCTCAACGGCGACCTTTATCAGAGCTACGGTTTTGCAGCGCAGTACATGGCGGACGTTGCGGAACTGCGCGCCAGTTACGAAAAGCCGTTCACGATCGCCGGCGCAGCGTTCAACAGTCTGTTCGGCGTTTCTTAGCGCCGTTATGCGAACGAAACGCGTCAGACTTTCCTGTCCGGATATCTTGTCGTCGACCGCCGTGACCTCACCCTCGGCCCGACAGGCGGCGACATCTTTGACGATCCGTTCTCCATCGAACCGAACGGGATCGGATGGGACACCGACCTCGACTCGACGACGACGGACCTCGCCCTGTTTGCCGTCACGGACGCACGGCTGACCGACCGGCTTTCGTTGCTTGCAAGCGTCCGCCTTGACCGCTTTTCCGCATCCTCGATCAACACCGGCGATACGATCTTCAATCCGGCCCTCGGATTCGCCCGGTTCGAAGGCGACGACTTCAAGGCCAGCTATGAAGCCTCGATCCGATACGATTTCGGCGGCGTTCTCGCTTATGCGACATACGCCGAGAACAACGCGCTCGAAACGAACGACGGCGGCGGCGTCGAAGTCGACCGGATCGACCAGGACAACTTCGTCGCCGATTCAAATCTCGCCGAATTCGGCGTCAAGGCGGGGCGCCGCGATCTTTTCGCCTCGATCGCCGTCTATCGCCAGGAGCGTCAGCGCAGCGATCCGTTCGGAAACCTCGACGCTGAAACATCAAAGGGCGTGGAGGCGGAGCTTAAATACCTGATCAGCGATAACTGGAGCCTGACGTCCGCGGTCACGCTGCAAGAGGCGCGGATCGCAGCGCCCGGGCCCTGCGGATCAGGGAACGGCGAGTTCATCGTGTTGCCGCCGTCATGGCTCGCGATCGCCGGCGCTGACGGCTATGGCGGCCTTTTCGCCGCCCTGAACGCGAGCTGCGTTCCGGAACTGCAAAACGGCTACAAGCGCCGCACGACGCCCGACGTCATGGCGTCCGGCTTTCTCACCTACACGTCGCTGCGGACGGAATTCGGCGTCTTTGGCGCGACCGCGGGCGTCCTTTACGTCGGCGAGACCGGCGGCAAGATCACGGGCGCCGTTCGGCTGCCGGATTACGCTCTCGGCAAGGCGTCGTTCTTCTGGAGACGGAACAATATTTCCATCAACGCCCATGTCGACAATCTCTTCGACAAGCGTCACTTCATCCCGGTCCAGAACGTTTACGAAGAAGTCGGCGTCCTTCCAGGCCGCGGACGGGAATTCTCCATCACGCTGAAGGCGACCTTCTGATGAATGAGCGCATGAACTTTCGGGGCCTCGCGCTGTCGCTTGCGCTCGGCGCCGTATTCTTTCTGATCACCGCGACGACATTCGCCTCGCTCGGCGTCATCCTTCCGGCGATGATCGCCGAATTCCGATGGAGCTGGGGCGTCGCAGGGCTCGGCTTCACGATGCTCGCGCTCACAACCGGAATCTTCAGTCCGATCGCGGCGAGTTCGCTCGAAAGGCTCGGCGCCAGGATGCATTATCTTACGGGCGGCGCCGTCATAGCAGGCGGGTTCTTTCTCCTCAGCGGCGCAGGCGGCGTCGCGGCGTATCTTGTCGCGACCTCTCTCATCGGCGCCGGCTTCGCCCTGCTCGCCAATGTGCCCGGAACCTATCTTGTCGGAAAGGCGGCCCCGCCGAGATGGCGCAACGCCGCGATCGGCGCCTATCTGGCCGCGGGCGGCGCAGGCGGCGTCTTCGGGCCGCTGATCGCCAATGCGCATGTGAACGGCGGCGGCGACTGGCGCGACTACTGGCTTGCGGCGGCGATCGGGGCCGGCGTCATGGCGGTCGTCATCGCCGCGCTTGCCGACCGCCGGTCTGCGGATGGGCCGGGGGTTTTCCGGGCCGCCGGTTCCGCCGCCGCGGAGGAGCGCGTTGACTGGACATCGAACGCGGCGATGAGAACCCCGGCCTTCATCGTCATCTCTCTTGCGCTGACCGTCGCGTATTTTTGCGGCGTCACCGTCAGCACCTGGTCTGTCGCGCATCTCCAGAGCGCCGGTTTTGCTCCGGCCTTCGCCGTGGCGATGTTCAGCCTCTATTCCGGCTTGAACGCCGCAGCGCGAGCGGCCGGCGGCGCCGTCGCAAGGCGGGTTGATGCAAAAAAGCTTCTTGTCGCCGCCATGGTCTCGAACGTCATCGGCATGACCGCCCTCGCCTTCGCCCGGACTCCGGCGGCGGCGATCGTTTTCGCCGTCTTCGACGGGTTCGCTTTCGGCATGGCGCTGTTCGCGACGACGGCCCTCATTATCGACTATTTCGGATTGAAGAACAGTCCGGCGCTTCTCGGCGGCGCGAACCTTGCCGCGACTGTCGCGATGCTCGGCCCCGTCATCGCCGGTCAAACGGCGGATCGGTGGGGCGGTTTTGCGCCGATCTTCATGATCTACGCCGGCGCCGCGCTCGTTGCGGCGGTCGCTGTCGGACTGATGCGCAACCCGAACCGCACGTAAAAAGGGCGGCCCGAAAGCCGCCCTTCCTTTCATATCCGGACGCGAGAGTTGCTAGAACTCGTACCGGAAACCGAACTGGATCGCCCAGACGGAGGGATCGACGATCCGTTCCAGCTGAGGATTCTTGAATGAACGGAGATTGTATTGTCCGCCGGCGATGCTGCTGAAATCAATCACCTCAACCCCTTCAGTGACGTTTCCGCGGTTCATCCGCTCAAGGATGTTCATGTCGTCACTGATGAGGTTCAGCGCATTCTCGATGTCGATGAAAATCTGCGCCCGGTGCCCGCCGAAGAAGCCGGGCAGGTCCTGAGCGATCCGGATGTCGAGATCCTTGAACCAGGGATCTTTAAACGCGTTGCGCGGCGCAAATCCGCCGGCGTAGCGATTAAGACCGCTGGACTCGAGGAAATCAAAGAACGCCGTCACTTCCGAAGCGCTCATCGCAGCCGTGTTGATCAGCGGGTCGCTCGGTCCGGTCGGGACGTAAAGCAGCCTGCGGGCCTCGTCATCGCTATCGCCGAGCAGAAGATCGACGTCTTCGTCCCAG
The DNA here is from genome assembly GCA_938003575.1 of uncultured Alphaproteobacteria bacterium. Lineage (GTDB taxonomy): Bacteria > Pseudomonadota > Alphaproteobacteria > Caulobacterales > Parvularculaceae > Amphiplicatus. The sequence goes on along the minus strand of CALKYG010000095.1, from coordinate 1,101 downwards.
ACATAGCTGAAGCGGCGGCCGGACTGGGCGTTGAAGAAGAAATTCAGGCGCGTCGGATAATCGCGGACGAACTCCTGCTTGAACCGCGCAGCAACGGTGATGTTGTGATTATTCACGTATTGCGACGGGCCAAGGATGGCCATGTTCGGCGTCACAACAGCCACTTCCTCAAAGTTTGACGAGGCGGTCGAGCTGTTCGACGGATTGACTTCCTTGCTGTCCGTATACGCATAACCGAAGGTGAAGTTGAAACTTCCCTCGCGTCCGCCGAGATCGTATTCAAATTCCTTTGAAAGGCCGATCGAGGCCGTTTGCGCATAGCCGTCAGGCCCCTGGACGTTCGTCAAAAGGATGTCTTCCCTTCTGAACGAGGCGCAAGGTCCGGTCGGCGTCAGATCCGACCCGGTGAATCCGCGGCGAATGCCCTGGAATACCGCGTCGCAGCCGGGTCGCGTCGGATCGATCGCGGTCAGGATCGGCCGCCCGTCCGGCGCGAAAAGGCCGGACTCCGTCAGCGCGAGGTTCAGGAAGTCCGGCGCATTCTGGCGCTGGCTTCGAATATAGTCGACCTGGATGTTCCAGCCGTCGAAGAACCCGCCGCCGAAGTCCGTATAATGCGAGAAGCCGGCGTTGAACCGCAACAGCGAGGGAATCTTGAAGTCCGGATCGATGGCGTTGACGGCGCCGCGATTCTGTGTCGCCTGAGCGATCTGCTGCTGCGTGATGCAGGCCGGCAGCCCTGTGAAGACGCCGCCGCTGACCACCTGCAGATCGGCGGCGGTGCAGGGCGCATTTGACGACCGGCCGTTGCCGATCGCGCCGCCGAAGTTCTGGTAGTTGTTGGCGAACCAGACAGTCGGGTCGCCGCCGGAAAAGACGCCGATCCCGCCGCGGAACTTGGTCTCGCCGGCGATTGTCTCGCCGAGATCCCAGGTGAAGCCGAAACGGGGCTGCCAGACGTCAAGACCGTTAAAGCCCTGGGTGTTGTCGAAGCCGAACTTCTGGACGAACACCGGATTGAGCCTCGGACGGTCCGGCGAGCCATAACGGTCATAGCGAAGACCGAAAGTCAGGACGATATCCTCCGACATCTGGAATTCG
>CALKYG010000094.1 GCA_938003575.1 uncultured Alphaproteobacteria bacterium | reverse complement strand
TCTTGGCGGCTTTGCAAGCTGGCGTGCTGAGCGCAATTCTCCTCCGATCGGCTCATTCGTTGATGTCAACGGAGAGAAAATCCACCTGGTTGATACCGGTCCGAAAGATTCGTCCGAAACGCCGGTTGTTCTTATACACGGCGCCAGCGTCAATCTCCGGGACATGAAACTGGCCCTTGGCGACGAGCTTGCGATGAGCCGCCGCGTGATCATTGTCGACCGTCCGGGAAGGGGATATTCGACCCGGCCTGACGACGGGTGGCGTCTCGACGTTCAGGCAAGACTGATCAAGGAAGCCGTCCAAAGCATCGGAGTCGAGAGACCCGTAATTGTTGGGCAAAGCTTTGGCGGCGCTGTCGCCTTAAGCTATGCGCTGAACCATCAGGAAGACATTTCGGGCCTCGTTTTGCTTGCACCGGTCAGCCACGAGTGGCCAGGAGATGTCGCCTGGTACAACAAGGTTTCGGGATGGCCGGTTGCCGGAACCATTCTCCGTCGGATCGTCATACCGGTCTATGCGCCATTGGCGGCCAAAGGCGGCGTGATGAGGTCATTTCGTCCGGACGCGGCGCCCCGCGGATATTATGAGCAATCCGGCCTCACGCTGCTTTTCCGGCCGCATGATTTCAGGAACAATGCGACAGACTTGCGGCAACTTAAGCCGCAGGTCATCGAGATGTCCGAACGCTATGTCTCAATCACGGCGCCGACCGCTATCGTTTCCGGCGCAGACGACAAGACCGTCAGTCCAGAGCTGCATTCGACCGCGCTTGCGCGTGAAATTGCCGGCGCTTATTTTGAGATATTGCCCGCGACGGGTCACGCCCTTCATCACTCCCAGTCAAGCAGAATAACAGCCGTCATCAATGAGGTCTCCCGGAAGGCGCGAGACCGGCATTCGTCCACGATTCATGCGGGGCGCTGACGCTTCGACGGCGCAAAAAAGAGACTTATACCAGAGGCTGCGTGAGTGACGCCGCGAAGATCAGGACCTCCAAATCAATAAAGAAGAAGCTCCGCGCGTTCGGCAGACCAGGCCGATTCGTCCGGCACGGTCAGCGCATCCAGATCAGCAGGGGCGGCCGATCGGTCGTCGACCCATTCGCGCAGCAGCGGGGAGCCATTGATAACATCTATTGCGAGTTTGCCGGTCTCATACTCATACGGAAAATCGCGCCAAAGCGGATAATCAGCGTAGAGCCTTCTGATAGCCTTGAACGCGAGCGCTTGCGCACGCCATGGCCGGAACGCTGCATGGTCGTAAGCAGGGCCTTCAGTGTGAAACTGAACGCCGGCGCACAGCACGCCGGCATGC
>CALKYG010000093.1 GCA_938003575.1 uncultured Alphaproteobacteria bacterium | reverse complement strand
CGATCCGGAACGCTCGCTCGTGCTGAAGCAAGTGTTCTACGGCGTCGCCGCGCGGATGGCGATCCTCGACGCGCTCATTACGAAAGGATCGGCGTTTTGACCATCGCTCTGGCTGCGCTTGTCGGCTACCTTCTCGGTTCTGTCCCGTTCGGCCTCGTCATCACAAAGGCGGCGGGGCTCGGCGACATTCGCACCATCGGTTCGGGCAATATCGGCGCGACGAATGTGCTTCGCACCGGGCGCAAGGATCTGGCTCTTGCAACGCTCGTCCTTGACGGCGGCAAAGGCGCTATCGCCGTCCTTGTCGCCTACGCCCTCGCCTTACGGCCTGAAATCGCGGGCGCCGCCGCGTTTCTCGGCCATTGTTTTCCAGTCTGGCTGAAATTCAACGGCGGCAAGGGCGTTGCAACGTTTCTGGGAACGCTGCTCGCGCTCTGGTTTCCCGCCGGGATGTTCGCTTGCCTGACCTGGCTCATCGTCGCATTCGCATTCCGGTATTCGTCACTCGCCGCGCTCGCGGCTGCGGGCGCCTCGCCGCTCATTCTTTTTTCGATGGGCAAGGTTTCGTTCGCGATCGCCGCAATTTTCATGACGATCCTGATTTTCATCCGCCATCACGCCAATATCGGCAGACTCCTCGCAGGCGGTGAATCAAAAATCGGAAAGAAGAACAAAGTCGAAAACGCGTAAATGCGCATCCGCATGGGGGGAGACTTGGCGGAACTCACTCAATCCGAAAAGCTCGATTGGCTGCAGTTGATCCGGACCGACAATGTCGGCCCGATCACGTTCGCCTCCCTGCTCAAACGGTTCGGCTCAGCACGCGCGGCCATCGACGCCCTGCCTCACATGGCCGCGAGGGCCGGCAGGAAACCGCCGCTGCGCGCCTCACCGAGGGCCGTCGCCGAACTCGAGCTTGAAGCGGCGGCGGCCTGCGGCGCGCGTCTTGTCGCGGCATGTGAGAGCGACTATCCGGTTTCGCTCGCATCGATACCGGATGCGCCGCCGGTCATCTTTGTTCGCGGCCATCCATCGCTTCTCAGCAAGCCTGCTGTCGCTGTCATTGGCGCGCGCAATGCGTCGAGCGTCGGACGCAAGATCGCGCGCAATCTGGCGGAAGGGCTCGGACGCCGTGGTTTCGCTGTCGTTTCCGGCCTCGCTCGGGGGATCGACGGCGCCGCGCATGAAGCGTCGCTAAAATCCGGAACGATTGCGGTCGTCGCCGGCGGCGTCGATGTGATTTATCCGCCGGAACATGCCGAGCTGATGCGTCTGATTGCGGAATCCGGCGCCGTCATTTCGGAGCAGCCGCCCGGCGCTGAACCGACTGCGCGCGACTTTCCGCGACGCAATCGCATCATTTCCGGGCTTTCACGCGGCGTCGTCGTCGTGGAGGCGGCCGCAAAATCGGGCACCCTCATCACCGCGCGTTTTGCGCTCGAACAAGGGCGCGAGGTGTTCGCCGTGCCGGGTTCGCCCCTCGATCCCAGGTGTGAGGGCGCGAACAGGCTCATCCGCGACGGCGCGACGCTCGTTCAATCCGCCGACGACATCGTCGAAACGCTCGCCGGGCAATTCCGCGCTGTCGAGGACCCGGGCAGGCGCTATGTCGAATGGACGCCGGGACCAGCGGCGGACGAAAACCCGGCCGAACTTGAAAATGTCCGCAATCGCGTATTTGAAGCGCTGAGCTTCACGCCGATCCACCGCGACGAAATTCTTCGCGATATCGACGCGCCGGCGAGCCTCGTGGTCGATGCGCTCGTCGATCTCATCCTCGCCGACAAGGCTGAAGAGCATTCAGGCGGCCGCTTCTCGAGAAAGAAGCCTTGAGGGTCAGCCCGTTTTTCCCGCCGCGCAGATCGCCGACGCCTCTTCCCGGCAGACGCTGAGCAGGTATTGCAGCTTGACCAAGCCGTGCATCCGCGCGAGCCGTTCCAATTGGGTCACCAAGTCGCCGATGTATTCCGCGGTTTCGGCCTCATCCGCCAGTCTGGGCTCGCGGCCCCCATCCCCCATAGGTTTGATCGCCGGCTTCATCATTTTTGCTCTCGTCGGATGGATTGTCCCGATGCGCCAGTATAACAACCATTGATGTTAATTAAAAGTGTTTTCAACTGTTGGTTGTCCATAAAATCATGCTTGGTTGACATTCCCCGTGACGCCGACGCAGTTTCCCGCGCCGTTCCGCCCGCCGGGAATTCTCCGCCGGGTCAATTCTGAACCGTTCCCGGAGTCCGAACGACGCATGCAGGTCGTCATTGTCGAATCGCCGTCGAAGGCGAAAACAATCAACAAATATCTGGGGTCCGGCTACCGGGTGCTGGCGTCGTTCGGACATATCCGCGACCTGCCGTCGAAAGATGGTTCTGTTGACCCAAACGCCGATTTTTCAATGGTTTGGGAACTCGACGCCGCTTCAAAAAAGCGCGTTTCTGAGATCGCCGAGGCCGTAAAAACCTCCGACCGCCTTATCCTGGCGACCGACCCCGACCGCGAGGGCGAAGCGATTTCCTGGCATCTCCTTGAAGTTCTCGCCCAGAAAAAGGCGCTGAAAAAGGACCTCAGGATTGATCGCGTCGCCTTCAACGCAATCACCAAGTCGGCGGTCGCGGAAGCCATGGAGCATCCGCGCAAGGTCGATCAGGCGCTGGTTGACGCCTATCTCGCGCGGCGGGCGCTCGATTACCTCGTCGGATTTAATCTTTCGCCGGTCTTGTGGCGCAAACTTCCGGGCGCTCGTTCCGCCGGCCGCGTTCAGTC
>CALKYG010000092.1 GCA_938003575.1 uncultured Alphaproteobacteria bacterium | reverse complement strand
CGCGCGCGCGACGACCGGATCTCATCGCCTCCGGTCCTATCCGGCGGGACAACATGGATAAGGACTGACGTCAATGAACATCATTGAGCAGCTTGAGAAAGAAGAGATGGAGCGCCTTTCAAAGGCGGTGCCGACATTTGCGCCGGGCGATACGCTGAAGGTCGGCGTAAAGGTAAAGGAAGGCGACCGCGAGCGCATCCAGGCATATGAGGGCGTCTGCATCGGCCGTTCAGGCTCCGGCCTCAACGAGAATTTCACGGTACGCAAGATTTCATTCGGCGAAGGCGTCGAGCGCGTGTTTCCGGTCTACTCGCCGGCGGTCGCCTCCATCGAAGTCGTGCGCCGCGGCAAGGTCCGCCGCGCCAAACTCTACTATCTCCGCGATCGTCGCGGCAAATCGGCCCGCATTGCCGAAAAAGGCGCTGTGAAGGAAGAAGCGGCCGAATAAGCTGTCTGCCCTTTCGGCGGAGTTTTGGAAAAGCCCGCCCTCGGCGGGCTTTCTCATTTCAGCCGTACGGCCGATGCAGCCCGGACCTCTTTGCCCCGGCTCATCCGCCGATCAACCTCGGCGACGCCGCGCAGCCGAAGGCGAAGGCGCAAAAACGGCGGAACCCGGAATTTCGTTTCGCGGGAAGCTGATTCTCATTGAAACAAAAGAATTCCCGCGGGGGACTAGCTCCCTGGAAGCGACAGCGCATCGAGCGCCAGCGTCTTGCCGAGCACAGGATCCCCGCTCTCGGACATGATCGAGACTTCGACCGCCCTGTTTTCCCAATCAATGTTGATGACGCCGTAATTCGCGTCGAAATACATATCGCCCAAGCGGTTCGGATCCACTTCAACCCATGTTTCGCCGGATTGCGCGCGCCATTTCGACGCCGGCAGATTGAGTGATGACGACGTCGCTTCGAACAAAGGGTAACCGATTGCGTCCCTTTTTTCGTACAGGGCCGCCGCGTGGCGATCGCCCGAAAGCAAAATGACATCCTGCGCGCCTGTGCGGCGAATGACATCGTAGAGTTTCTGCCGCTCCAGCGGAAACTCTCTCCACGCCTCCCAGCCATGGCCTTCCGACATCACCTGAATCGACGAAACGAGCAGACGAAGATCAGCCGGTTTCTTCAACTCCTCCTCCAGCCAGACCCACTGCGCATCCCCCAGCATCGTCTTTGACGGGTCAGAATCGGGCAACCAGCGCTCCTTTCCACGCGCGCCGAATTCGTCGGTCGGCTTCAGCGGCGACCGGAAAAAGCGGGTGTCGAGCATGATAATCTGAACGCGTTTGCCATCCTCTCCGATAGTCCATGAACCATACAGCCCCGGACGCTCGGCGCGCTCGTCCTCGACGGCCCACACATATTCAAACAGTTTCTCTGATTTATCCTTGAACGGATAGTCTCCGCCGCCGTCGTTGGCGCCAAGATCGTGATCGTCCCAGACGGTGAGGACCGGCGCGGCGGCGCGAACGCGCGCAAAGGGCTCGCTCATCGAAAGGCGCATATAGGCGGCCTTGAGTTCCGGCAGCGCCGAATCATTCGAACGGACGTCGCCGTAAACAGTGTCGCCGAAATAGATCACCAGCCCCGGCTTCTCGTCCGCAATTGTGTTCCAGATCGACTGATCCTCGTTCTGCTGCGCGCAGGAGGCGAAGACGATCCGCGTCAGCGTCTTCGCCGCATCAAGGGGCGCAGAGCGCATCGGCCGCGCCTGAATTGCGCCGTCGGGCGCATCCGGCGCGCTCGCGACAGACGCCGGCTCAAATCCTGACGTGGCGCAGGCGGCAAGGGCGAAAACCGATACGGCGGCCAGATATCTCAACATGACGTCCTCCCGTTTCGCGATGACAATAAGGGACGGAAAAGACGTTTCAACGACATTCGAGCGGATTTTTTCCCGCCCAGCTCCCGAATTGCTCTGCGAGACCGAAGTCTTACGCCGATTCCAGGCTGTGCGTTACGACTTTTTCAGCAACTCCAATTCCGGCGGCAGCAGCTCATATCCGGAGAAGAAGTCGTTGTAGTCGCAGGTGAGCTCCTCTCCCGCCCTGATGTCCCGCAAAGCGCGCCCGGCGGCGAAGTCGGAATAATCCGTATTCGGTGTTTCCGAGTGATTCATGAAACGGGAGTTATCGACTTCATAGACAATGTGATCCGGCTTGTTTGGATGCGGAAACGCATATCGGTCGAGCAGGGACTTCAGGTGCGGCGGCGCATTCAGATATTCTTCAACAGGTATGAGCCGGTCGAAATCAGGTTCGAACCTTGAGATGGCCTGACCCTTTGTCAGGGCCTCCGCCGGGAAGACGGGGACGCC
>CALKYG010000091.1 GCA_938003575.1 uncultured Alphaproteobacteria bacterium | reverse complement strand
TTGGTATCGATCATGCGGGCGATGCTTCGGATGGCGGCGGCGCGGGGGGCAACATGGAGGGCAAGGAGGCTCGCTTTGGGGTTGCGGCCTCGGCGCTCTGGGCAACGGCGACGACCGCGGCCAGCAACGGAAGTGTGAACTCCATGCACGACTCATATACGCCGCTCGGCGGGCTTGGGCCAATGTGGCTGATGCAACTCGGCGAGGTGGTATTCGGAGGCGTTGGATCTGGGCTGTACGGATTGCTGATGTTCGTGATTGTCGCGGTCTTCGTCGCCGGCCTGATGGTGGGACGTGCGCCGGAGTACCTGAGCAAGAAGATCGAGCCCTTCGAGATGAAGATGGCGATGGTCAGCATTCTCGAGCCGTGCGGCGTCGTGCTCGTCGGGACCGCGGTGGCGGTGCTCTGGCCCGCGGCGTACACGACCAGCAATCCGGGTCCGCACGGCTTCAGCCAGATCCTCTACGCGTTCTCGAGCGCCGGCAACAACAACGGCTCGGCCTTCGCGGGGCTCACAGCCAACACACCGTTCTACAACATCGCACTGGGGCTGGCCATGTGGTGCAGCCGCTTCTGGATCATCGTGGCGGTGCTGGCGGTTGCGGGCTCGCTGGCCGCCAAGCGTGCGAGCCCGGCCACAAGCGGGACGCTGCCGACGCACACACCGGTCTTCGTGCTCATGCTCGTCGCGGTGGTCGTCGTTGTCGGCGCCCTCACATTCGTGCCCGCGTTGGCCCTCGGGCCGATCGTGGAGCACCTGCAACTCCTCGGCAAGTAGACCTTCTGCTCCTGGAAACCAGACATGTCCAGACCGATCACCCAGTCAGCCGCGTCCATGTTCTCGCCGGCGGTCGCATCGTCAAATCGGGCGGGCCGGAACTTGCAAACGTGCTGGAGGAATCCGGCTATGAACAATTCATCGAGGCGGCCTGATGGCGTCGTTGCGCGCTTCTTCGCCGCTTGAGACCGCGCTTGCGGCGCGGGCCGGAGGCTTGCCGCCGTTCCGTGCGGCGGCGTTCGAGAGTTTCAGCCGCCTCGGTCTCCCGCATCGGCGGCTCGAAGGCTGGCGCTGGTCGGATTTCGGCGCCGCGCTTCGCGACGCGGCGCCTGTTCCGGCGACGATCCATGAGACGTCCCCTGCGCTTGCGGATGATCTCGCAGCGCTGAGGCCGATCGAACTCAGGATCGTGAACGGGCGCATTGACATTCCGGCGGATGCGTTTCCCGAAGGGGTGAGGTGCGGGATCATCGACGCTGTCGGCACGATTCCCGAACTTGAGACGAATCCGATCGCCGCGCTCAATGTCGCGATGACGAAAAAGGCGCTAGGAATTGAAATCGCCGAGCGCGTCGAGCTCCCGCAGCCGATCCTGATACGGCATGTCAATACGGGCGCCGGGTTCTCTTTCGCGCAATGCCTGTTGCGGCTCTGCGACGGCGCGCGCGCGACGCTGATCGAAACCTTTGAAGGCGGCGGCGCCGCGTTTCACTCCCATCTCTTCCATCTCGTCTTGAGAGACGGCGCCCGGCTTGATCGCGCGCTTATTGATGAAACGGGTTCTGAGGCCGTCGTCCATTCGATCTTCGCGCCTAAAATCGAAGGCCGCGCGCACTTAAATCAGACGTCGCTGTCTTTCGGCGCGCGGCTGGCGCGGCATGAAACGCACGCGCATTTTCTGGGCGCAGGCGGCGAAGCGGAAATCTCCAGCGCCGCATTGCTGTCCGGGGGGCGTCACAGCGACTTTACGAGCGAGGTGGTCTTCATTGGCGAGGGGTGCAAGACGCGCCAGCGTCACAAGGGCGTCGCGAAGGATACGGGCCGCAACGTCTTTCAAGGCAAGTTCCGGGTGCGGCGCGGCGCGCAGAAGACGGACGCCGGGATGAACGCCGATGCGCTTCTCCTCTCCGATCTTGCGGAATCGAATTCAAAGCCGGAGCTTGAGATTTACGCAGACGATGTTCAGTGCGCGCACGGCAGCACGTCCGGCGCGCTCGACGCCGAAGCGCTCTTTTACATGCGCCAGCGCGGCCTTACGGAGCATCGCGCGCGCGCCATGCTGATCGAGGCGTTCGTCGCCTCCGCCTTTGATCATGTCGCCCATCCCGGCATCGGCGAGGCATTCCGCCGCCGCGTCGCCAAATGGCTGGAGGACGCATGACGCGGCCCTTCGACATTGCAGCGATCCGCGCCGAATTCCCGATCCTGAAGCGTGAGGTGCACGGGCGCCCGCTTGTTTATCTCGACAACGCGGCGTCGGCGCAAAAGCCGCGCGCCGTGATCGACGCCATGCGCGGCGCGATGGAGGGAAGCTACGCCAATGTTCATCGCGGCCTTCACGCGCTTGCCAATGAGGCGACGGCCGCATTTGAATCGGCGCGCAGATCCGCGGCGGCCTTTCTGAACGCCGCCCATGTCGACGAGATTATTTTCACCGCCGGCGGCACGGATGCGATGAATCTTGTCGCCAATTCGCTGGGGCAGGGTCTGAAGGAAGGCGATGAGATCATTCTCTCCGTCATGGAGCACCATTCCAACATCGTGCCCTGGCATTTCCTCAGGGAGAGAAAGGGCGTCGTCCTCAAATGGCTCGACGTTTCCGACGACGGCGAGATTGACCTCGCTTCGTTCAAGTCGATGTTGACTGACAGGACAAAACTCGTCGCGCTGACGCATATGTCGAACGTCCTTGGCGCGGCGACGCCGGCGAAAGAGATTGCGCGCATCGCGCATGCGCACGGCGCGTTGATCTTTCTCGACGGCTGTCAGGGCGCCGTGCACGGAAAAGTCGACGTCCAGGATATCGGCTGCGATTTCTATGCGATGACCGGACACAAGCTCTACGGCCCGACCGGAATCGGCGTTCTTTACGGACGCTGCGACGTCCTGAAGACGATGCCGCCGTTTCGCGGCGGCGGAGAGATGATCGAGGTCGTGGCGCAGGATTATGTCACTTACAATGATCCGCCGCATCGCTTCGAAGCAGGCACGCCGCCCATATTGGAAGCGATCGGACTTCGCGCTGCGCTCGACTGGATGATGGAAATAGGAATTGACGCGATCGCGGCGCACGAAGCGCGACTTTCCGACCACGCAATGTCGGAACTGCGCAAGCTCAATTTCGTACGCGTATTCGGTCAGGCGTCCGGAAAGGCGCCGATCATCGCCTTCAATGTCGCCGGCGCCCATCCGCATGACGCCTCGACGATTCTCGACCGGGCGGGGGTCGCCGTCCGCGCCGGCCATCATTGCGCGCAGCCCTTGATGAGGCGGCTTGGCGTTTCGGCGACCGCGCGGGCGTCTTTCGCCGTCTACAACACCCATGAGGATGTCGAAGCGCTCCTCAAGGGCCTTCATAAAACCCATGAGCTTCTTAAATAGGATAAGCCGGTGACCGAAATGCGCGACGTGATTGATTTGAAGGCCGAGGAAGAGCGCCCGCAGGCGGCTGTTCTGTCGGGCGGCGCCATTCCCGAAGACGAGATGACAAGGATCACCTCGGACGTGATCAAGGCTCTCAAGACCGTCTACGATCCGGAAATTCCGGTCGACATCTACGAGCTTGGCCTCATTTACAAGGTCGATCTTTCGGACGAGCGTCTTTTGAGCGTCGACATGACGCTGACGGCGCCGGGCTGCCCCGTCGCCGGTGAAATGCCGGGCTGGGTCGAGGGCGCGCTGTCGGGCATTGAGGGCGTTGAGGACGTCAAAGTGAACATGACGTTCGACCCGCCATGGACGCCGGAGCGCATGTCCGACGAGGCGAAGCTGGAACTGGGATATTTGTGATGGCCAGAAGACCGCGACCGAAAGTCGTAACGCTGACAGACCGCGCCGCCGCGCGCGTGCGCGAGATCATGGCGAATGCGGAGGAGACTTACATCGGCGTCCGCATCGGCGTCAAAAACGGCGGCTGCGCCGGAATGGAATACGAGATGAGCTACGCCGCCGAGGCGAAGCCGCATGAAGAGGTCGTCGAGGAAAACGGCGTCAGGGTGCTGATCGATCCGAAAGCGATCCTTTTCCTGATCGGGACCGAGATCGACTTTGTCGCCGAAAAGCTGTCGCAGCGCTTCGTTTTCAACAACCCCAACCAGACTGACGCTTGCGGTTGCGGTGAAAGCGTGACGATCGTTCCGGCGAAGGAAGAGGCGTAGGGCGCGGTTGCGTCCGGCGCGGCATGCGCCTATAGCCGCGCCCAGCAAGGAATTCCGAAATGGCGAAGAAGAACAGGATGGGTCCGCCGCCGGCTTTCGCCGAGCCGACCAAGGACCAGCGTTACGCCGGGACTTTTGAAGTGTTCGTGCCGGTTGAAGGCCGCGTCCGGCCGCATCGCGTGGCGCTTCAGTTTGAAAGCAGGCACGCCGCCGAGAGCTGGATCTTCAGTCCGGAAGGCGAGGCGCAGATCGCCGATATGAGGCGCTCGGCTCAACAATAGCCAATTCCTGTTGCCGCGGCCGGCCGGCGGAGTAATCTCGTCGGGGATCGACCCTGCCGGAGGCGCCCATGGCTATTTCCGCATCCTTCATCGAACAGGCAAGGGAATTGTTCGAGCCCTTCGGCGACATTCGCGTCCGCAAGATGTTCGGCGGCGCCGGCGTCTATTGCGACGATCTTTTCTTCGCCCTCCTCGACGACGAAGCGATCTATCTCAAAGTCGATGATGAAACCCGCGCAGAATTTCAGGGACTTGGGCTGGAGCCGTTCTCGTTCGAGATGAGGGACGGGACGCGCGCCGAAATGACCGGCTATTTCGCCGCGCCGGACGCGATTTTCGACGATGAGGACGAATTGAGGCGCTGGGCGACGCTCGCGCTCGACGCCGCGTCGAGGGCTGCAAGGTTCAAGAAAAAGCCGGCGAAGAAGAAGGCGACGAAAAAGGCCGCCAAGGCCCGCTAGCCGGCGCCGAAACTTTGGACGAGACTGCCGGCGACAAGCCGCCAGCCGTCGATAAGTACGAAAAAGATCAGTTTGAAGGGCAGCGAGATCACGATCGGCGGCAGCATCAGCATGCCCATCGCCATCAAAATCGACGAGATCACCATGTCGATGATGAGGAAAGGGATGAAGATCATGAAGCCGATCTCGAAGGCGCGGCGAAGCTCGGAGATCATGAAGGCGGGCGTCACGATGTGCAGCGGCGCCGATTCCGGCGTTTCCGGCTTCACCTTGGCGAGGTCGAAGAAGAGCGCAAGGTCTTTCTCTCGCGTCTGCGTCAGCATGAATTCCTTCAGCGGCGCGGCCGCCGCCGGCAGCGCCTGTTCGATCGGCATTTCCTCTTTCATCAGGGGCGCGATGCCGGCGTTGTAGGCCTGCGTGAACGTCGGCGCCATCACGAACGCGGTCAGAAACAGCGCGAGCGACATGATGACGGGATTGGGCGGGCTCTGCTGCATGCCGATCGCGGTCCGCAGAAGCGACAGGACGACGACGATCCGGATGAAGGACGTCATCATGATGAGAATCGACGGCGCAAGCGACAGCACCGTCATCAGCAGGACAAGCTGCACGATGCGCGACGACAGCCCGCCGCCTTCGCCGAGGTCGAGCGTCAACGACTGCGCGAACGCCGCCGAGGGAGCGAGCGCGACAGCGATGAGAACTGCAAGGGCTATGCGCAAAGGCGCCGTCATATGACTCCGGCCGCGCGCAGCGCCATGGTCTTGTCTTGCGGCGCGCGATGAATGAGCTTGAGGACCGCCGGCGGGACGTGCAGGGGTTTCATCGGCGGCGCGGATGCGCGCGACGCAATCGGGTCTTCCGCCTCGGCGCTCTCGCGAAGCGGAATGGCTTTTTCGACGACTGTGACGCGGCCCTGATCGAGAATGACGAGGTGTTCGCGGCCGTCGCATGAAATGATGGCGGCGCGTCGCCGCTGGTCGAGGGGCAGCGTCTCGACAAGCGCAAGGCGGCGGTTGCGGCGCATCGGCGCAGCGCCGTCCTGAAGCCCGAGCTTTCTGGCGGCTGCGGCGCAAAGGCCGATCATGCCGACGACGGCGACGAGCGAGAAAATCGTGCGGGCGACATCGATAAGTTCCATAAGAGTCTTCCCTGGCGAAGCGGTTCCTCGCCAAGGATAGAATTAGAATTGGCGGCTTAATGGCCGGTTAAGGTTAATTCGGCGGCGCGTAGAGTTCAGCGAGATCTGAAAGGCTCGCGAATTCGCCGCGGAAACAGTTTGTAAAGAATTCAAAATAACGCCGCGTGAGCGCAAGCGCGGCGTCGACGGCGGCGGCGTCTTTCGCATAGGCGTTCGCGCCCGGCGTCATGGTCGTTGAATGCAGCGAGAAGGTGAGGATCGGCGTTCCCGCCTCTTCAAGGCTCCTAGTGAGCGACATGAGTTCGTCGAGCCGGGCTTGTTCGCAGGAAAGCCGGAAAGGCGCCGTCATGCGGCGCGCGTAGGCCGCCCGCTCGTTCAATATGCCGGGCGAGGCGGGCTGCTTCAGGAATGCGCGGCCGCCGCGTATGGCGAGCGCGCCGCAAACGGGCGTCACAAAAATGTCCGCGCCGTCGGCGGATAGCCTGAACGGCGCATTGGAGGCGCCCGAAAAATCCGGCCCGCCTCTTTCCGAGAAATCGTACGCCGCCGACGGGCTGAAATCAAATTGAACGCCGGCCGCCGCAATCTCGCGGTAGGAGGGGAGCGAAACGCCGTAACGTCCCGCGCGATGGGCGACAGGCTTCATCCCGAAGGCGCGTTCGAATGCAGCGGCTTGGCTTGCAAGCTTCGCCGCGTGAATCTCGGGCGGCAGATTGCACTGCCATGAATAATATTCACCCGCATAGCCGCCAAGCGGCGGCGTCACCCATTGGTGCAGGTGCAAGCCGAGATCGGCGCGGCCTTCTTCCGCAAGGCGTCGGAAATAGCCTGCGTTCTCCGCGTCCGCCATCACCGGATAGGTGATGAAATAAAGCGGCCGCACGCCGAATTC
>CALKYG010000090.1 GCA_938003575.1 uncultured Alphaproteobacteria bacterium | reverse complement strand
CGGCCTCTTGCCGGCGATGGTCTCTTGCGGCCGGACATTCCCAACCATCTGCATTTCGATCTCCTCTCTCCGGGCGCATGCGGCGCCTCTGGTCAGTCTGCGCGGACGATTGCGTAAACCGGGCTGACAAGGAAATGCCGAAACTGCATCAGATCAATACAAGGGGACGCCTATTCATCGCCGGCATTGATGCAATACCGATCCGGCATAAGCGCAGGCGCGGGGACGCGCTTATTCTGGCTGCCGCTCATTGGCGTTTGCAGGGAGGCATTCATGCGTCGGAACCTGAACATAATAGGCGCCTCGTTGTTTTTACTGTTAAGCCTGTTCATGATCGCCTTTGGCGGGCTCTACGCCTCCGTCAACAAACTCTTGTGGTTCCATGCGGCCGCAGTGCCCCAACATGCGCTGGAGGCCGTCCGTCCTCTTTATTTCGCGCTGATGAAACTGATCGGCGGCGCCTCGATCGCGCTCGGCGTTCTTGGCGCCTTCCTGACTGTCGAAAGGGTAAGGCGCGGCGACAGGCGCGCAGCGGCCGCGCTATTCATTGTGTTCGCGATCCCGCTCGCCGTTGCAGCTTACGTCGCAGAGGAACTTGCGGCGGCGACCGGTTCGCCGACGTCTTGGCATGTCATGGGTGTCTTGTTCGCAATCAACGCGGCGGCGTTGCTCGCGTCACTCGCCGGCGCTGGGCCGCGGGATCAATCAGCGCCGTAGAGCCGCATAAACGCTTTGACCGCGCGCTCCACGCGTTTTTCAGGCCTTGGTTCGCCGGCCCCGGCCGCCGCCGCGCCAAGCAGCGCCGACAGATGGTCAGAGCCGATAACAAGTCCAAAGAACTGCGACGCGGCCTCATCGGGGTCGGTCGCAGACAGTTTCCCGCCGGCGCTGGCCCTTGCAATATAAGAGGCCAGCCTGTCGCGTACGTAGCGCGGGCCGCTTTCGTAATAGCGTTGAGCAAGCTCTGGAAAGCTGACAGCCTCGGAGATCAGGAGTCTTTGCAGGGCGATTTTTTTCGGATCGAATGCGACTTCGACAAAGCGCCGCCCGAATTTGGTCAGCGCGTCATCCGGCGTTGATCCTGGAAGTTCTAGCGGGCCGACCATTTCTTCCGCTGTCTGCTTTATTACTTCCGCCAGAAGATCAGCCTTGCATTCATGCCGTGCGTATATCGTCTGTTTCGATACGCCGGCCTTCGACGCGATTTCATCAATCGAAACGGCGTATCCGCGCTCTGTAAATAGCTTGCGCGCGGCGTCGAGAATGGCCTCATCCTTTGACGGATCGGCGCGGCGTCCCTTGCGAACCGATTGCATAATCAGTGTCCTCCGAGGTTGGCGGTCGCTTTCGGCGGAAGTGCGATGATCAAAAGCGGCGCGGTCATAAGGCAGGCGAGAGTGACAAGCTGGAAAACATCCGAATAGGCGAGCACGGCCGCCTCACGCCTTGCAATGTTTGACAGCGCGCGAAGGGCCGAAGCTTCTGCGTCTGGCTGCCCCATGCTGGTGAAATAGGCGGTCATTGACGCCAACCGCTCCGCAACGGCCGGTCGCGAGATGTCGAAATTGTCGGCCAGCATTCTTGCGTGGTGCACTGTGCGATCGTTTAGGATTGTATTGATGACCGCCAGCCCGAAAGCGCCGCCGAGATTTCGCGAGAGATTGAACAGTCCGGATGCGTTCGGCACCTTCGCCGTTTCGAGGGTGCCGAGCGCGATGACATTCAACGGCGCCATTGTGAACATGAGCCCGGCGCCCCTGCCGACTTGGGGCCAGAATAGCTCCCAATAGGACCAGTCCGCGGTCACGTAGGTTAGCGCATGTGTGCTCGCCGCCAGAATCACAAGGCCGAACATTGAAACAGCGCGCGGATCGAACTGCCGGGCGGCCAGTGCGGCCGCAGGGGCGGCAAGAAACATTGCAGCGCCGGTCGCAAGAAGCGTCTCTCCAATCTGAAGGGAGTTTAGTCCGCGAATTCGTGAAAGGTAGAGCGGCAGCAGGTAAACGAGACCGAACAGCGCGACGCCGGTTGACGCCGCGACCATACTTCCTGCGGTGAAGTTTGGATTCCGGAACACCGAGAAATCCACCAATGGATTTTCGCGCCCGCGCATCCGCATGTAGAAGGCGACACCCGCCGCGATGGCGACGACGGTCATTGTCGATATCATTTGGCTGTCGAACCAGTCCTCGCCCGGCCCTTCTTCGAGTA
>CALKYG010000089.1 GCA_938003575.1 uncultured Alphaproteobacteria bacterium | reverse complement strand
GTCGACGCCGCGGCGGCAGCGGCGTTCCGGCGGCAATCCAGACGCGCGATATTCGCTCTGCCGCTCTATTATATCCACGTCTCCTGTTTGTTGCTCTATTTCGCGGCGACCATTCTCGATGTCGGCGACTGGTGGGTATTCGTCATTGCAAACCGTCTATTCGAGGCGGAGATCGCTTATGTCGCCGGCTGTTCGCTTTTCCGGATCCGAAAACTGCGGCGCAACGAAAAAGGGCGCGCCGGCGGCGCGCCCCGAATTCCCATCTGAAGCGGAGACTAACTGAATAGCTTCGCCCAGCGGCGCGGTTCCCGGTTTTTCCAATGACCGCGATGATAGGCGTCGGAAACGATCAGCGGCGCGACGCTGGTGGCTTCCGCAAAGACCATTTGTTCGTACACGGTTGAAACCTTGCCCCAGCTCGCCGCTTCTTTCAATGTCGATGAGGAGCAGGCGCCGTCCCGAACGTCCGCGACCGTGATTTGCACGGCGTATTTGTGCATTTCGACGTCGTCATGGCCAAGTATCTCGGCGCATACGACCGTATCCTGCGCGAAGTTCTTCGGAACGCCGCCGCCGATCATGAAGAGCGCGGTCGTACCAGCGGCGATCTTTATTTCCGTCAGTTCGCGGAAATCGCCGCCCGAATCGATCGTAACGTACGGCCTGCCCGCCTTGCGCCGCTCAACCTGGTGTTTGACTACGCCGAAGCCGGCGGAGCAGTCGGAGAAAGCCGGGACGAAGATCGGCACGCCTTTTTCATACGCTCGTTGAATCAGCGAATCCTTTTTTTTGGCGTTGCCCGCCGAAAGCCATTTGCCGATTTCGCTGATGAACTCGCGCGACGTATAGGGCCGGGGATCCAGCTGCTCGCAGATGTCGTAGATCGTGTGATCGACGTGCTGCAGCTCTTCTTCATCGATGTAGGTGTCGTAGATGCGGTCGATGTAGAGCGAGCGCAGCGTGTTGTCGTCGGGAATCTCGTTCGCCTGATAGTGCTTGAATCCGAGGGCCTCGAGAAAATCCATGTCAATGATCGACGCGCCTGTCGCGACAATGGCGTCAACCATATTGTATTCGACCATATCGCGCCAAACGTGCAGACAGCCGCCCGCTCCGGTCGATCCCGCCATGATCAGCCATGTTGAACACTTTTGATCCTCAAGCGCCATGTTGAGTATCTGCGCTGCGCGCGCGGCGTCGCGCGAGGTGAACGACATTTTGCCCCAAGCGTCGATGATCGCCCGCGCGTCGAATTTCGTGATGTCGATATGCTCGACAGGAGTCGAGAGAAGCTCTGCTTTGCGGTTGTCGGATTTTTCAGCCATGAGAGTCGGTCCTTTCAGTCCAGTATGAACCGGATCCGGGCCGCACCAGAGTGATGCGCGGAGGGCCGTATGCGCGGGCTATATAATAATATTGACGGCGGGGACAAGTCCCGCTGGTTCAGCCCGCTTTCGGGCGGTCAATCGGCGACGCGGCAGATGAAATCGGCTATGTCCTGATGCGCCGCCTTTGCCTCATCGAGCCGCCAGTGCTGGTGGAAGAGGTGAAACATGCCGTCGAAAACGCGAAGCGACACGTCGACTCCGGCGATTCTCGCTTTTTCAGCGAAGCGCGCCGAGTCGCCGAGCAGTATTTCGCGCGTTCCGACATGAATGAGTGTCGGCGGAAGACCCCGCGGATCCCCGCGAATCGGCGAGATTTCGAGTGATGAGACATCGGCGTCGCCGGCGTACAGTTCAAAGCACTTCGCACAGCTTTCAGCGCCGTTGACCGCGAACAAGGGATCACGGCCCTTGAGCGCCTGATAAGTGTCGCTCTCAGCATGAGCATCCAGGATCGGCGACATCAGGACGAGACCCGCCGGCGCAGGCAATGAAAGGCGACGCCAGCGGTAAAGAGATGCGAGCGCGAGAGCGCCGCCGGCTGAATCGCCTGCAATAAAGATATTTTCCGGTTTCCGCCCGTTTGCGAGAAGGGTCGTATAGACTGTTTCGATTTCAATGAGCTGCGTCGGATAAACAGCCTCCGGCGCCAGCGAGTAATCGACCGCGATCGCCTCGCAACCGGCGAGGTGACAGGCCGGCAATATCGCTGTCGCGTTGACGCGTGCGGAACCGCAAACGAACGCTCCGGCGTGGAGGTAGATAATTGTCGGCGCGGTCTCTGCGACGGGGCCCGCCCGAAGGATTTGACAGGGGACGCCGCCGATCACGTCCGCTGTCATCTCGTAGGGATAATCGATCTGGTCAAAAGTCGACAGCCAGTCGCTTTCGGCGATCCGCCGCGCGATAGGTCTGGTCAGTGGATTTCGGACCGCCGCAAGCGAAGGGTAGGGGCGGCGATCCGCCAGCGTCCCTTTTGCGGCTTCGCTAAGATGCGCGCCGAACCGGCGCTTGATAAAGGCCATGCTTCCCCCGCTTCAACGCCGCCATAGCGACCTGCGCTTCGACGGTGTCTTGCTGTGGAGTAAGCTAGAGAGTGAAACTCAACGGCGAGTTAACGTGAAAACGCTACTTTCGCGCGTGCGGCGCCGGCGATGAAATCGATGCGGGGAATTACGCTTTGGCCGACCGCAGAGCGACAACATTTTCGGCCTCTTCGGCCTCGCCGTACATCGACATCAGAGGCTGATCGTCGACAACGGCTTCCAAATAGTCGCCAAAACCGTTGAATCGCGTCGCGAGCGCCGCTCCATAGGCGCCGGTCTGTCCGAATTCGATGTAGTCGCCCTCGTGAACGTCCGACGGCAACATGAAGGGCCCTTTCAGCGTGTCGATCGAATCGCAAGTCGGCCCGTAAAGGCGGAAGGGTTTCAGGACGCGACGCGGCCCCTTCTTCGCGCGGAGAACGCGCGTCGGATAGACGAGCCCGTCATGGGCGGCGTCGAACAGCGCGCCATAGGCGCCGTCATTCAGATACAAGGCGTCGCCCTTGCGGAGCTCAACGCGCACAAGGTGGCTGCCGGCCTCGGCGCAAATCGCGCGGCCGGGTTCGCACCAAAGGTCGGCGTTCTCCAGCACCGGCATCGATTCAAACGCCGTTGCGATTTCCGAGATATAGGTCTTGAGCGGCGGCGGCGAAAGTTGCGGATAGGCGACCGGGAAGCCGCCGCCGACATCGACAATGTCAATCGTCACCTGCGCCTGACGGATCAGATCAGAGACGATTTCCATCGCCGCGCGATAGGCTTCGGGCCGCATACATTGCGACCCGACATGGAACGATACGCCAAGCTCTTCACACGATGCGCGCGCCTGGCGCAGGAGGAGGATCGCTTCCGGCCCCGAAACGCCGAACTTTCCGCTCAGCTTGTGCTGGGCGTAATCCGACGACACCGCGACGCGGACGACGAGGTGAAGGTCGCGCGCGCCGTTTGTTTCCTTGATGATCTTGTCGAGTTCATCGAGGCTGTCGAGTGAGAAGATGCGAACGCCGAAGTCGAAATAGGCTCTGCGAATCGCCATGCGGGATTTCACCGGGTGCATGAAGGCGAGCTTCGCCTCCGGACAGCGCGAGGCGACCAGTTCGATTTCCGGAAGGGACGCAACGTCAAATGCGCGCACTCCCGCCGCGTATACCGCGTCGATGATCGCCGGGTGCGGGTTCGCCTTCACGGCGTACAGGACGTCGCCCG
>CALKYG010000088.1 GCA_938003575.1 uncultured Alphaproteobacteria bacterium | reverse complement strand
CATTATCGAGCGTCCGCACAAGAAGTGCAGGGTGACGATCTACACCGCGCGCCCCGGGGTCGTGATCGGCAAGAAGGGCGCCGACATCGAGAAGCTGCGCACGGAACTGCAAAGATATACGAAGTCGGAGACGGCGCTCAATATCGTCGAAATCCGGAAGCCTGAAATTGACGCGACGCTCGTCGCCGAAAACATCGCGCAGCAGCTTGAGCGCCGGGTCGCTTTCCGCCGCGCCATGAAGCGCGCGATGCAGACCGCGATGCGCATGGGCGCCCTCGGCATTCGCGTCAATGTCTCGGGCCGCCTCGGCGGCGCCGAAATCGCGCGCATGGAATGGTACCGCGAGGGCCGCGTGCCGCTGCATACGCTGCGCGCCGACATCGATTACGGGACGGCGACAGCCCGCACCCCATACGGCGCGATCGGCGTCAAGGTGTGGATCTTCAAGGGCGAGATCATGGAGCACGATCCGATGGCGCAGGAGTCTCGGATTCAGGAAGCGCAAACGGGCGGCGTCGCGCCGGCCCGCCGCGAAGCGCGCGCGTAAAGGATTGGTTGGAGAGCTGACATGCTGCAGCCCAAACGCACTAAATACCGCAAGCAGTTCAAAGGCCGCGTCAGCGGCAATGCGAAAGGCGGCACGGAACTCAATTTCGGTTCGCACGGCCTGAAAGCCGTCGAGCCGGAGCGCCTGACCGCGCGCCAGATCGAGGCGGCTCGCCGCGCGATCACGCGGGAAATGAAGCGCGCCGGCCGCGTCTGGATCCGCATTTTCCCGGATGTTCCGGTTTCAAAGAAGCCGACTGAAGTCCGGATGGGCTCGGGCAAGGGGGCGCCGGAATACTGGGTCGCGAAAGTGAAGCCTGGCCGGATCATGTTCGAGCTCGACGGCGTCACCGACGAGGTTGCGCGCTCGGCGCTCGCGCTCGGCGCGGCCAAGCTCCCGATCAAGACGCGCATCGTCAAGCGCATCGGCGAATAAGGATTAAGGTCATGAAGGCAACAGAAGCGCGCGACCTGACGGAAGACCAGTTGAAGGACCGCCTCCTTCAGCTGAAGAAGGAGCAATTCAATCTCCGGTTCCAGCGGGCCTCCGGCCAGCTCGAGAAGACTTCACGCATCGGCGAGGTCCGCAAGGACATTGCGCGGATCAAAACAGTGCTGCGTCAAAAGACGCTCGCAGCGAAATAGGACGAGGGCTGGTCAATGCCGAAACGCATTCTTCAAGGAACGGTCGTCAGCGACAAGGGCGCGAAGACTGTCGTCGTCAGCGTTGAGCGGACGTTCAAGCACCCGATGCTGCAGAAGACGCTGAAGCGCTCGAAGCGTTTTCACGCTCATGATGAAGCGGACAAATTCAAGGTCGGCGATCTCGTCCAGATTCAGGAATGCTCGCCGAAGTCGAAACTGAAGCGTTGGGAAGTCATTGGTCTCGGCTCTAAGGGCTGAGACGCAGGTTTAGTGGAAGAGGCCGGGCGCAAGCCCGTGGAGGGTCGACATGATCCAGATGCAGACAAATCTCGACGTCGCCGACAACTCGGGCGCCAAGCGCGTCCAGTGCATTAAGGTGCTGGGCGGCTCGAAGCGCCGCTACGCCCGCGTCGGCGACATAATCGTCGTTTCCGTGAAGGAGGCGATCCCGCGCGGCCGCGTAAAGAAGGGCCAGGTCATGAAGGCCGTGGTCGTCCGCACTGCGAAAGACATCAAGCGCCGCGACGGTTCGGTCATCCGTTTCGACCGCAACGCCGCCGTTCTGATCAACAATAACAAAGAGCCGATCGGCACCCGCATTTTCGGCCCGGTGACCCGTGAATTGCGCGCCGCCAACCACATGAAGATCGTATCGCTCGCTCCGGAGGTTCTCTAGCCATGGCAGCCAAGATCAAGAAGGGCGATAAGGTCGTCGTGCTCGCTGGCAAGCATCGCGGCGAGGAAGCGGAAGTCGCCGCCGTATTTCCGAAGGAAGATCGCGTTCTTCTGAAAGGCGTCAATATCGTCGCCAAGCACCAACGCCAGTCCGCGACGTCGCGCGGCGGCATCGTGCGCGAGGAAGCGCCGATTCACATATCAAATGTCGCGCTGTCGGTCGGCGGAAAGCCGTCGCGCGTCGGGTTCAAGAAACTGGACGACGGCCGCAAGGTTCGCGTGGCGCGCCGTTCGGGCGAGGTGATCGATGGCTGAGGCGCAAAAATACACGCCGCGACTGAAGAAGCACTACAACGACAAGGTGAAGCCGTCGTTGCAGAAGCAGTTCGGCTACAAGAACGTCATGATGACGCCGAGGATCGAGAAGGTCGTCATCAACATGGGCGTCGGCGAGGCCGTAAACGATCGCAAGGCGGTTGAGCAGGCGGCTGCTGAACTGATGAAGATCGCGGGCCAGAAGCCGGTCATCACCAAAGCCAAGAAGTCGATCGCGAGCTTCAAGCTGCGCGACGGCATGGCGGTCGGCTGCAAGGTCACGCTTCGCAAGGACCGGATGTACGAGTTCCTGGACCGTCTCGTGACAATTGCGCTGCCGCGCGTCCGTGACTTCCGCGGCCTGTCGCCGAAGAGTTTCGACGGTCGCGGCAATTATGCGCTCGGCCTCAAGGAGCACATCGTATTTCCCGAGATCAACTACGATCAGGTCGAGAAGGTGCGCGGAATGGACATCATCGTCTGCACCTCGGCGAGGACGGATGATGAGGCGCGCGCGCTTCTTTCGGAATTCAACTTCCCGTTCCGGAAATAGGCGGGAAAAAGGTTTTGATAGGCAAGGTCCGGACGAGCCGGAAACCAGCCTAACGGAGGACTGAATGGCTAAGAAATCTATGATCGAACGCGATCTTAAGCGCCGCAAGCTCGCCAAGAGCTTCGACGCCAAGCGCGCGCGCCTGAAAGCGATCATCAAGGACCAGTCGAGGCCGGGGGAGGAGCGCTTCATGGCGGCGCTCAAGCTCGCCGAAATTCCGCGCAATGCGTCAAAGACGCGGATCCGCAACCGGTGCCTCGTCTCTGGCCGCCCGCGCGGGTTTTATCGCAAGTTGAAGATGTCGCGCCTCGCGCTGCGTCAGCTGGGTTCCGAGGGCAAGATCCCGGGCCTTGTGAAGTCGAGCTGGTAAGGAGATTTACGCAAATGGCGATCAATGATCCTATCGGCGATCTGATCACGCGCATCCGCAACGCCCAGATGCGCAAGCATCCGTCTCTGACCGTTCCGGCCTCGAAGCTGCGCGGCCGCGTGCTCGACGTGCTCGCAGACGAGGGCTACATCCGCGGGTATTCGCGGGTCGAGAAGGACGGCATGAAGCCGGAGTTCGAAATCGAGCTGAAGTATTTCGAAGGCGCTCCGGTCATCACGAACATCAAGCGCGTGTCGAAACCCGGCCGCCGCGTCTATTCGTCGGTGTCTGACCTGCCGTCGGTTCGCAACGGTCTCGGCATATCCGTCGTATCGACCCCGAAGGGCGTCATGTCCGACGTCGCCGCCCGCGCCGCGAATGTCGGCGGCGAAGTTTTGTTCCAGGTCTATTAAGGCCGGTTGAAGGAGACGTGATCGATGTCACGGATTGGTAAAAAGCCGGTGTCTGTGCCGAAAGGCGTGACGGTTTCCGTCAACGGCCAGACGGTGACCGCGAAAGGCCCGAAAGGCGAACTCAAGTTCGTCGTCAATGACCTTTGCTCGGTCGCCCTTGACGGCGACAAGGTCGGCGTTTCGCCGATCGACAAGGATTCGAAGGCCGCGCGCGCGCAATGGGGCATGAGCCGGACGATGATCGCCAACCTTATGGCTGGCGTGACCAACGGCTACACCCGCAAGCTCGAACTCGTCGGCGTCGGCTACCGCGCGGCGATGAAGGGAACCGGCCTCACATTGCAGCTCGGCTACAGCCACGATATCGATTTCCCGGCGCCGGCTGGAATCAAGTTCGAAGTTCCCAAGCCGACTGAGATCTTCATTTCCGGAATCGACAAGCAGCTCGTCGGCGAGACGGCGGCGAAGATTCGCGGCTTGCGGCCGCCGGAACCCTATCAGGGCAAGGGCGTCCGCTACGAAGGCGAGTTCATCTTCCGCAAGGAAGGCAAGAAGAAGTAAGGCGTCGCGTCACGCGGCGGAAATGGAAGCAGGACCATGGCTACGAAGGCTGTCCAGAAAAGCAAGCGCATGCTGCGCAACCGGTCGAAGATCCGTTCGGTCTCGAGCGGACGCCCGCGCCTTTCGGTGTTCCGTTCAGCGAAGAACATCTCGGCGCAGATCATCGACGATGCCTCCGGCAAGACGATTGTCTCGGCGTCTTCGCTTGACAAGGCGTTGAAGGGCGACCTTCCGAAGGGTTCGGATAAGGAAGCCGCGACGAAAGTCGGCAAGGCGCTCGCCGAGCGTGCAATCAAGGCCGGCGTCAAGGACGTCGTCTTCGATCGCGGCGGTTACATTTATCATGGGCGCATCAAGGCGCTCGCGGATGCGGCTCGCGAAGCCGGTCTGAACTTCTAAGGGTTGATGGAGAAACGAATGGCGCGTGAAGACAGAGAAGAGCGCGGAGAGCGCGGCGAGCGTCGGGATCGGGGCGGTCGCGGTCGCGGTCGCGGCGGCGCCGAACGCGAAGAGCGCGATGAATTCGTCGACAAGCTCGTCGCCATCAACCGCGTCGCGAAGGTCGTGAAGGGCGGCAAGAATTTCGGATTCGCCGCTCTTGTCGTCGTCGGCGACCAGAAGGGCCGGGTCGGCTACGGCAAAGGCAAGGCGCGCGAAGTGCCCGAAGCGATCCGCAAGGCGTCGCAGGAAGCCAAGCGCAGCCTCGTCCGCATTCCTCTGCGCGAGGGCCGTACGCTGCACCACGACGCCGCCGGGCGCTGGGGCGCCGGCAAGGTCGTTCTGCGCGCGGCGCCTCCGGGCACCGGCATCATCGCCGGCGGTCCGATGCGCGCTGTCTTCGAAACGCTTGGCGTTCAGGACGTCGTCGCCAAGTCGCTGGGTTCGTCGAACCCCTACAACATGGTTCGGGCGACGATCGACGCGCTTCGCGCCCAGTCCAGCCCGCGCACAATCGCCGCCAAGCGCGGCAAGAAAGTTTCGGAAATTCTCGGAAGCCGCACCGGCGGCGACCAATCGGACGCTGCGTGACGTCGCGACCGACGACCGTACAAGGGAATTGAGCCATGGCTACCAAAGCAGCAAAGACCATCAAGGTTCGTCAGAAAGCGAGCCCGCAACGCCGTCCGAAAGAGCAGCGTGCGACGCTGGTCGGCTTGAAGCTCAACAAGATCGGGCGGGAGAGCGTCCTTGAAGATACGCCCGCAGTTCGCGGCATGATCGCCAAGGTTTCGCATCTCGTCGAAGTGGTCGAATAGACCCAATCAGGTGGGCGAGGCGCCGGGAGCGGGAGCGCTCCCTGTCGTCGCAAGTCCGAAGGAGCAGACATGAAACTCAATGACATCGCCGACAACAAGGGCGCACGATACAAGTTCAAGCGCGTCGGACGAGGCATCGGTTCCGGGAAGGGCAAGACGGCCGGCCGCGGCGTGAAGGGCCAGAAGGCCCGCTCCGGCGTCACCGGCATCCGCCAGTTCGAAGGCGGGCAGATGCCTCTTTACATGCGGATGCCGAAACGCGGCTTCAACAAACCCAACCGCGCGAAGTATGCGGAGATCAATGTCGGCCGCATCCAGTCGGCGATCGACGCTGGAAAAATCGACCCGAAATCGACGATCGACGCCGCGGCGCTGATTGCGGCGGGGGTTCTCCGTCGCGCATGGGACGGCGTGCGCCTGCTCGGCGTCGGCGATCTCAAGTCGAAAATCAACATCGAAGTGGCGTACGCCACGGCCGGCGCCCGCCAGGCGATCGAAAAGGCCGGCGGCAGCGTTACCGCGACCGAAGCGCGCGCCGAGGAAAAAGGCGGCAAGAAAGAATAACGCGGGACGCGTTGCGGATGATCGAAACGCTCGCCATATCGCCAGGGTTCCGGCGCAGGCGGGTTGACGAAGTTCGCGGCGCGCCGGCGCGTTTTGGGATCGCTGGGCGTTCGGCTGCGGAGCCGCGCGCCTTTGACGGGCGGATCAGTTCTATATGACTTCAGCAGCCGAACAGTTTGCGTCGAACATCAATTTTTCGTCTTTCGCGAAGGCGGAAGAGCTGAAAAAGCGGCTCCTGTTCACGCTCGGCGCGCTGATCGTCTATCGCCTCGGCACTTATATTCCGCTTCCGGGCATCAACCCGGAGGCTTTTTCGCAGCAGTTCCAGTCGCAGACCGGAGGGCTTCTCGGAACGCTCAATATCTTCGCGGGCGGCGCGGTTGAGCGCATGGCGATCTTCGCGCTCAACATCATGCCCTACATCTCCGCGTCGATCATTCTGCAGCTCATGACGTCCGTGCTCCCTTCTCTTGAGAAACTCAAGAAGGAAGGCGAGCAGGGGCGCCGTCAGATCAATCAGTATACGCGATACCTGACCGTCTTTCTTGCGACGCTGCAGGGCTATTTCATCGCGGTGAACCTTCAGAACAGCGGCGGCGGCGGCGTTCCGATCGTTGCGGAGCCGGGCCTGTTCTTTACGGTGACGGCGGTCGTGACGCTGGTCGGCGGCGTCATGTTCCTGCTCTGGCTCGGCGAACAGATTACGGCGCGCGGCATCGGCAACGGCGTCTCCCTCATTATTTTCGCCGGCATTGTCGCTGAATTGCCGCGCGCGGCGGTTGGCCTGCTTGCGCTCGGGCGCGGCACCGCGGGCGCGCAGTCGCTTCCCGTCGGCGTGGTTCTTCTGGTGATTGCGATGTCGTTTGCGCTGATCACCTTCGTCGTATTCATGGAGCGGTCGCAGCGGCGCATCGTCGTTCAGTATCCGCGACGTCAGGTCGGCATGCGGATGACGCAGGGAGAAAAGTCCCACCTGCCGCTGAAACTCAACACGGCGGGCGTCATCCCGCCTATTTTCGCCTCATCCCTGTTGCTTCTGCCCGCAACGGCGGCGGGCGCGATCGGCCAGGATTCGCCCGAGTGGCTCCAGAACCTGCAGATTCTTTTCGCGCCGGGCCGTCCGCTCTATATCGCGCTTTACGGCGCGGGCATTCTCGCCTTCACCTTCGTTTACACGTCGGTCGTTTTCAACACGCAGGACGTCGCCGACAATCTGAAAAAATACGGCGGATTCATTCAAGGGTACCGCCCAGGCGCGCGCACGGCGGAATATCTTGATTACGTCCTGTCGCGCCTCACGCTGATCGGCGGCCTTTACCTGACGTTCGTCTGCCTGATGCCCGAACTTCTTCGCGCCGCGTATCCGTCGATTCCGGTCTACCTCGGCGGCACTTCGCTGCTTATCGTCGTATCGGTGACGCTTGACACGGTCGGCCAGATTCAGGGCCATCTTCTCGCGCAGCAATATGAGAGCCTCATCAAGAAATCGAAGCTCCGGGGCGGGAAGAAATGATTCTCATCCTTTTGGGTCCGCCGGGCGCCGGCAAGGGAACGCAGGCGGCGCGCATCGTCGAGAAATGGGGCATCCCCCAGCTCTCGACCGGCGACATGCTGCGGGAGGCGATCGCGTCGGGCTCGCCGCTCGGAAAAAAAGTCCAGGGGATCATGGAAAGAGGCGACCTCGTCTCGGACGCGATCATCGAAGAAATCATAACGGACCGGATCAGCGCGCCCGATTGCGGGCGCGGGTTCATTCTTGACGGCGCCGTCCGGACGGTCGGCCAGGCGAAAATGATCGACAGGGTCCTCGGCCGGCAAGGGCGCGCCCTCGACGTCGTGATCGAACTCGTCGTCGATGAGGAAGAGCTTGTGGCCCGGCTGAAGCGCCGGATCGAAGAAACGCGGGCGGCCGGAAAGCCGGTCCGCTCGGACGACAATGAAGAGACTTTCCGGAAGCGTCAGGCGGTCTATCGGGAACAGACCGCCCCCCTTATTCCCTATTACCGGAAGCAGGGAAAATTGCGGAAAGTCGACGGGATGGGCCCGGTTGCGACGGTCGCCGGAGCGATCGATGCGATTCTGGTCGATTTTGCCGCGGACTAGGGCCGAAAGTCCGCGGAAATGGTGTTGACGGCTGGGGCGGCGCGGATATATCTACGCGCCTCCGCCAGATGGCCGTTAACATTGTAAGGCGTTCGGCTCGCTCGACCTTACCGGATCTCCGGCAGGGTCGGTCGGGTTTTGTTTTGCGAATACCGGTTCGCCCTCACGGGCGGCTGGCGGATTGAAAGAAAAGAGGTAGAGCCGTGGCTCGTATTGCAGGCGTCAACATTCCGACGAACAAGCGCGTCGTCATCGCCCTTCGCTATATTCACGGCATTGGGCCGGCGTTCGCGAAGGAAATCTGCGAAAAGGTCGGCATTCCGGCGGAGCGCCGAGTGAACGAGCTTTCGGATGCGGAGGTGCTGCAGATCCGCGAAGCGATCGATTCCGATTACACGGTCGAGGGCGATCTTCGCCGCGAAGTCGCAGTGAACATCAAGCGCCTTATGGATCAGGGCTGCTATCGCGGCCTGCGCCACCGCCGCGGCCTGCCTGTCCGCGGCCAGCGCACCCACACCAACGCCCGGACCCGCAAGGGACCGGCCAAACCGATCGCCGGCAAGAAGCAGGCGACGGCCAAGAAGTAACGAGGAACGAATTCAATGGCGAAAGCTCCCGCAGCAGGCGCAGCGCGCGTCCGTCGTCGCGAACGCAAGAACATAACGACGGGCGTCGTGCACGTGAACGCCTCGTTCAACAACACGATGGTCACCGTTTCAGATGAACAGGGGAACACGGTTTCCTGGTCGTCGGCCGGAACGATGGGTTTTAAGGGATCGCGCAAGTCGACGCCCTACGCAGCGCAGCTTGCGGCCGAAGACGCGGCCAAGAAGGCCATGGAACATGGATTGAAGACGGTGAACGTCGAAGTGATGGGTCCGGGCACCGGCCGCGAAAGCGCGCTCCGCGCCCTTCAATCGGTGGGCCTCACGGTGAACATGATCCGCGACGTCACGCCGATCCCGCACAATGGCTGCCGCCCGCGCAAGCGTCGCCGGGTCTGATTTTGTCGCGCGCGCCGGATGGCGTGCGCTTTTTCGTTCAAACTGACGGCGCTGCGCCGCTGGAGCAATTCGAATGGTTGTTGAAAAAAACTGGCAGGAACTGATCCGTCCGAGCAAGCTGGAAGTCAGCCACGGCGTTGACCCGGCTCGCCGCGTGACGATGGTTGCGCAACCGCTTGAGCGCGGCTTCGGCCTCACGCTCGGCAATGCGCTGCGCCGGATCCTCCTTTCGTCGCTGCAAGGAACGGCGGTGACGTCGATCCAGATCGACGGCGTCGTGCACGAATTCTCGTCGATCCCCGGCGTCCGGGAAGACGTCACGGACATCGTCCTCAACGTGAAGCAGCTCGCGCTGCGCACCCACGCGGACGGTCCAAAGCGTCTCGTTCTGAAGAAGTCGACGCCGGGCCCGGTCACCGCCGGCGATATCGAGCCGAACTCGGCGGTCGACATTCTCGACAAGAAGCAGGTGATCTG
>CALKYG010000087.1 GCA_938003575.1 uncultured Alphaproteobacteria bacterium | reverse complement strand
GCCGGGGTTTTCCGCGCGCTTAAATCCCCGGAAATAACTGTCGGCCCGGTTTCCGCGAAGGGTGACGCTTCCCGGAACGCCAAAAAAACTGCCCGTGAAAGTGCCCGGCGCGACGGCGGCGAGGTCGTCGACAGTTTCGATGTTGAACCGGTCTATCGTCTCGTCGCTGATCGCTGAGATCGCGCGCGGCGCTTCGGCGTATGAGAGATCGAGCCCGAATACCGCGCGGCTTCCTTCGAGCTCGGTGAGTTCGAGCGGATCGGCGACGACGATGATCTCGTCGATCGGCTGGGGCTCCGCCGCATGCGCATGACCGGCCCAAAGAATGGGCGCGACGCCGAGCGCAATCCGTGATCTGACAGGCATAAAAAATCCCGACTTCGCGAGACGAGAGTCGGGGCGCGCACAAGCCAGCCTCCTCGACCGCAAACGCCGGCCTTGCGCCCGCATAGGACGCAGCCGCGTTCGCGCCGAGGGCGCGTCGCTTGCAAGACCTTCTCTCATCCGGACTTTGACCGTCGGCTCTGGAATCGCACCAGATCCTGCTCTGCGGTCGGACGCTCGCGCCCTCGCGCTCGGCTCGCGGGCTGATCGGCGTTTCCGCCGAATTACCGCCGGTGGGGACTTTCACCCCGCCCCGAAGATCTTATCTCGCGGTTTCTACCGCGGGACGCTATATAGCCGCCGCGCATGGCGTGATCAACGCGCCTGCGCAGAAGCTGAGACAAGGGCTCCATCCGAGATGAAAACTCCTCGACGACAGCCGGCGGAGTGGACGCCGCACGAAGCCGTCTGGGTCGGCTGGCCCTCTGACGGCGGCCTCTGGGAGGAAAATCTCGAACCGGCGCAGGCAGAGGTCGGCGAATTCATCGGCGCGATCTGCTTTCCGGATCCGGGCGATGAAAAGGGCGACGTCATGCGCGGCGAGCGCGTCGACCTGCTTGTTCGCGGACCGGAGGCTCGCATCGCCGCGGAGACGATGCGCCTCGCCCTGCCGGACCCGTCTGTCGTGCGGCTTCACGAAGCGCCGATTGGCGACGTGTGGCTTCGCGACACCGGGCCGATATTCGTCAATGACGGCGCGGCCGGCGCCACGGCGAGCGCATTTCAGTTCAACGGGTGGGGCGGAAAATATCTGCTGCCCTCCGACGACAGGATCGCCGGGATCATCGCGGACAAGGCGGGCGCCCGCCTGCGCCGGTTCGACGGCCTCGTCGCGGAAGGCGGCGCAATAGAGCCGGACGGCGAGGGGACCTGCATCACGACGCGCCAATGCCTGCTCAACAAGAACCGGAACCCCTCGATGAGCGAGCGGGACGTTGAAGGCGTCCTTAAAGAGGCGATCGGGGCCGAAAAAGTGATCTGGCTCGACGACGGCATGATCGGGGATCACACCGACGGGCATGTCGACAACCTTGCGCGCTTCATAGCGCCCGGAAAAGTTGTCTGCATGAAGCCGAACGGCATGGACGATCCGAACGCGAAAATCTTCGCAGCGATAAGGAAAGCGCTCGAGAGCGCCGTCGACGCTGCGGGACGAAAGCTTGAAATCATCGAAATTCCATCGCCGGGGCGCGCGCTCCTTGATGGAAAGCTCGTTCCGGCGAGCCACATGAACTTCTACATCGCCAACCATTCGCTGATCATGCCGTCCTATGGCGGCCTCACCGGCGAGGACGATTCAGCGCTCGAATGCCTTGAAATTCTGGAAAGGCATGTGGACCGCCCTCATTTTTACGCGATTGATTCCTCGCACCTGCTTTCCGGCGGCGGGTCGTTTCATTGCATAAGCCAGCAACAACCCAAGCGCTGTTGATCGCGCCAGGCCGGGGTTTGATGACTGAGGCGCGAAACGACAAACAGACGGGCCGCACGGGGCTCAGCGCTGATGAAGCGAAGAGGCGCCTGAAGGTTGAAGGCTACAATGAACTTCCAGAGAGCGGCCGGCGTTCAGCGCTGAAAATCATCGGCGAGGTCGTCCGCGAACCAATGCTGGCGCTGCTGATCGCCGGCGGCGTCATTTATCTCCTGCTCGGCGACAGGACGGAAGCGGCGATGCTTCTGGCTTTCGCCTGTCTGTCGGTGGTCATCACCGTCGTTCAGGAAACGCGGACCGAACGCGTTCTTGAGACCTTGAGGGATCTCACCAGCCCTCGCGCGCTCGTCGTCCGCGACGGCGTCAGGACGCGCATCGCGGGCCGCGAGGTCGTTCGCGGCGATTTGGTCGTCCTGAGCGAAGGCGACCGGGCGCCCGCGGATGCAAAGTTGCTGGAGGCGTCTCATCTGGAGGCGGACGAATCGCTTCTGACCGGAGAGTCCCTGCCAGTGGCGAAATCCGAAGGGCGGGACATGGTCTACTCGGGTTCCCTTATCATACGCGGGTCCGGGCTTGCCGAAGTGGTCGCGACCGGCGCCGCCAGTGAAATCGGAAAGATCGGCGCCTCGATTCGCGCGCTCGAGTTCGAACCGCCGCGAATGCAGGCGGAAATGCGCCGGATTGTGCGGGTGTTCGGAGCCATCGGCATTGCGGCCAGCATCGCGGCGATCATCCTTTACGGACTGTTTCGCGGCGAATGGCTCGATGCGCTGCTCGCCGGGATAGCGCTTGGCATGTCAATGCTGCCTGAAGAGTTTCCGGTGGTGCTCGCTGTTTTCATGGCGATGGGCGCGTGGCGAATTTCGCGCGTCCGCGTTTTGACCCGAAAGGCCGCGGCGATCGAAACGCTCGGCGCTGCGACTGTCCTTTGCACGGACAAGACGGGCACGATCACCCGGAACGAAATGAGCGTCGCCGCGCTCGCCAGCGCAGACGGCGTCCGGTTCGACGGGGATCGCATTCGAAGCGGCGCGCTTTCGCCGATCATCGAGGCCGCGGTGCTGGCGAGCGCGGCGGAGCCTTTCGATCCGATGGAGAAGGCGTTTCATCGCCTGGCGGCGGATGTCGGCGTTCGTTCTGAAGGGCTTTCGCTCATACGGACTTATGGCCTTGCCGCCGAACTTCTGGCGGTCACGCAAGTCTGGAAAACGCAGGGGAATGAGCTCGTTGTCGCGGCGAAAGGCGCGCCTGAAGCGATTTTGGACCTATGCGGGATTGACGGCGCGGACCGCGTGAAAATTCTCGCCTCGGCCGACGAAATGGCCGGCGACGGTCTTCGCGTCCTTGCGGCGGCCCGCGCCGCGCATGACGGCGCCCTGCCTGAATCGCCGCGCGGATTCGAATTTCGCTTTCTCGGGCTCGCCGGGCTTGCCGACCCGATCCGGGAGACGGCGGCGGCCGCTGTCGCCGAATGCCGCGCCGCGGGCGTCCGCGTGGTCATGATCACCGGAGATTATCCGGCGACAGCGGGCGCAATTGCGAGACAGGCGGGCATCGACGGCGACCGGATTGTCACCGGAGACGCCCTGTCGCTGATGAGCGATGAAGAGCTCGCGTCCGCCGCCCGCACCACGAATGTTTTCGCGCGGATAAAGCCCGACCAGAAGCTGCGCATCGTTCAGGCCCTGAAAGACGATGACGAGATCGTCGCCATGACAGGCGACGGCGTCAATGACGCGCCCGCGCTGAAGGCGTCGCATATCGGCATTGCGATGGGCGGGCGCGGAACGGATGTCGCGCGCGAGGCGTCGGCCATCGTTCTTCTCGACGACGATTTCGGCGCAATCGTGACCACTTTGCGCCTCGGCCGGCGGATCCACGACAATCTGCGGAAAGCGGTCGGGTTCATACTTTCCGTGCATGTGCCGATCGCCGGCATGGCTCTGTTGCCGCTCCTGACCGGCTTTCCGATCATATTGGGGCCGGTGCATATCGCTTTTCTCGAGATGGTCATTGATCCGGTCTGCTCGCTGGTGCTGGAAGCGGAAAAAGAGGAGGCGGACGTCATGCGGCGGCCGCCCCGCCCGCCGCGGGAGCCGCTCCTGACGCGCAGGCTGGCGGCGTGGAGCCTCTTCGAGGGAGGGCTGGCGTTCGTGATCGCCGCCGCCGTTTATATTGTCTCCATCAGACTCGGCTATGACGACGCGACGGTCAGGACGATCACGTTCGTTTCAATCGTCTCGACGGTGTTCAGCCTCATCCTCGTCAACCGGACCTACAGCGCCTCGATCGCGCGGGCTTTCCTGTCGCCGAATTCGCCCCTGGTCATCGTCGCCGCCTTTGTCGCGCTCGTGCTTTCGTTGACGCTGATGTTCGAACCGGTTCGCGCCCTGTTCAAATTCTCAGGGCTTGAGAGTGCGCAGGTCGCGCTCGCAATTTCTGCGGGATTTGCCTGTCTCATTGTTCTTGAAGCGTTGAAGTTCGCGCTCGGACGGAGAAAGCATCCCTGACGCTCAGTGCGCGGCGTTTCCCCAGACTTTTTTGACGCGGGCGTCGCGGCCGCACGCGGTGCGGTAATATCTGTAACGCAACGGGTTCTTCTTGTAGTAATCCTGGTGGTAGGTCTCTGCGAGCCAGAAATCGGTGCGATCGGCGATCGGCGTCACGATCTTTTTTCCGAGGACTTTCTCGGCTTCGGCCGCCGCTTCCTTGGCGTCCGCCCATTCGGCGGCGTCGGCCGCATAGATCGCCGTCGTGTAGGAATGTCCCCGATCGCAAAACTGGCCGCCTTCGTCGAGCGG
>CALKYG010000086.1 GCA_938003575.1 uncultured Alphaproteobacteria bacterium | reverse complement strand
CGCCGTTTTGTAGCCGAAAAGCCCGTCGGTATAGACCTCATAAGGCCCGATCGCGATCTCAATCGGACCGTCGAGATCCATCCACGCCATTTCGCTTTCATAATAATCGTCTGAAAGAAACGCGTCGGCGCGCAGTTTCAGAAACTTCTTCATCGACGCGTTCTTTGAAACGGCGGCGGCCTGGCGCAGCAGATCGGCGGCGGGCTCCAGCCATTCCCTGTAGTAAACCGAATAGGGAATCGCTTTCAGGGCGCCGCTCTCGTCGCGGCGGATCACCGTGTAGCCGCTGGTGAACGCCGCCTTGTCTTCCGGATGCGCGGCGATGTGGGCTTCGAACTCTTCTTTCGTCATGTCGGCGGGATAGAACGCCGCGCCCGCGGGCTTTTGCGCCGTTCCGTAAAACGGAGCGTCGTGGTCGAGCGTGTTCCACGGCCCGAAATGGAGATCGAAGAGATCGAGCAGTATTTCCTTGTCGGGATGCGCGCTCGCCGCGATCTCGGCGCGGATCTTCGGATTGTCTTCGCTGATCTGGCGCAGGTAAATCTCGTTCATCAGCAAGGCCGCCTCATTGAGGAGGTTGACGACGCGCGCCTCTTCGATCGTCAGAAACGACGTGTCGGGCGCCATGTCGACGACCGCGATTGCGGCGCGCATCGCTTCGAGCTCGGCGCGGGGCGCGGACGGCGCGGGCGCGGCGCCCGCCTCAACCGGGGCTGCGCCGCCCGCAGGCGCGGCGGCTCCGGCCGCCTCCTTCTTGCCGCATCCCGCGGCGAGAACCGCGGCGGACGCCGCGAGGATGAAAATCATGCGCATGAACGGCTCCCTTGGCCTTCGCCGGCCCCCGCGGGCGAAGGTTGAAATGACGACGATTTCCGGGACCATAGGCGATGATTGCGGCGCGATGAAGCCCGGCGGAGGCCCGGAAAACGCCCCATTCCCACCGAGAATTGGCGCTTGTCGGCGCAGTAAGGCGCGTTTTAAGAGAATTGAGGCTGTAATGAAGTCGATGGGGGTTGTTGCGTGATGACGAATGCCGTTCGCCTGATGTGCCTGATCGCGGCCTTCTCGGTCGGCGCCGCGCCGGCGTCGCGGGCCGGCGAGCCCGGATTCGACGAGTGGCTGACGGGGTTTCGCGCGGAAGCGGCGGCGGCCGGCATCCGCGCCGACATCATCGACCTTGCTTTCGACGGCGTCGCGCTTAACCAGCGGGTTTTCGAGCTGAACGACAATCAGCCGGAATTTTCGCGGACGGTATGGGAATATCTGGACGGCGCGGTCTCGGAAAAGCGCATCGCCGACGGCCGCGCGCGCGTCGCCGAGAACAAGGCGCTGCTCGACCGCATCGAAGCCGAGTTCGGCGTCGACCAGGAAATCGTGGCGGCGATATGGGGTCTTGAATCCTCCTACGGGAAAATCATGGGCGACCATGACGTCATCGGCGCGCTCGCAACCCTCGGGTGGAAAGGCCGCCGGACCGGCTATGGCCGCGAGCAGCTGATCGGCGCGCTGAAGATCCTGCAGAACGGCTATGCGACGCGAGACCAGCTGAAAGGCTCATGGGCGGGAGCGATGGGCCAGACGCAGTTCATACCGACGACCTATCTCGTCTACGCCGTTGATCACGGCGGCGACGGCCAGCGCAATATCTGGACGGATCTCGACGACGTCTTCGCCTCGACCGCGAACTACCTTTCCGCATCAAAGTACGAACACGGCGCGCGCTGGGGCTTTGAAGTCGCACTTCCCGAAGGGTTTGATTACGCTCTCGCCGACGCGGATACGAGAAAGCCCGTCATCGAATGGGCGGCGGCGGGCGTCGCCGGCCGGACCCTTAACCTTGCGACCGATATTGATCCCAATACCCGCTGCCGCGTCTTCCTTCCCGCCGGGGCGCGGGGCCCGGCTTTCCTCGTCTTCGAGAATTTCGAGGCCATCCTGAAATACAACAGATCGACATCCTATGCGCTCGCCGTCGGCCTTCTCTCCGACCGGATTGCGGGGCGGAACGATCCCGTCGTCGGCGAATGGCCGCGGGGCGACCGCGCCCTTTCGCTCGCGGAGCGAATGGCGCTGCAGCAGGCGCTGAAAGACAAGGGTTTCGACCCCGGACCGGTCGACGGGGTGATCGGGGCCGGGACCAAGAAGGCGCTGAAAGCCTGGCAGAAGAGCGAAGGGCTGCCGGAAGACGGCTACGCCTCCCTCGACACCCTCAACCGGCTGGTCTCCTGAGGGATTGCTGCGGCGCACAATGACGCCTATAGAGACGGCTGATGCTGCGCCGCAATAGGGCGCGGCGAGCCGATCCGGCTCATGCGCAACCCTGAAGGAGCCTGACATGGCCGCCAAGAAATCCGCCCCGAAAACCGCCGCTGAAACCTCCGACTCCGTCGTCCAGTTCGCCGACATGACGGCGTTCGCGGACGCCGCGCGCGATCAATACGAAACCGCGCTCGCCGCCTTCACAGAGAACGCGGAGAAAATCCGTGCGCAGACCGAAGAGCAGCTGGCCAGCGCCAGAGAAAGTTTTGAAGCCGCCGGCGAGCGGCTGCGCGCCGTCAGCGCCGACACCCTCGCCCAGGCGCGCAGCGAGATGACCGACGCCGTCGACTTCGCCAACGAACTCGCCCGGGCGAAATCGGCGCCGGACGCGCTCGAGATCCAGCGCAGATACTGGACGAAGCTTTTCGAAACCCGGGTCGAACGCGCCCGCGCGCTGTCCGAAGCTTCCGTCGAAGCGGCCCGCGAAGTCATGAAACCCATGAGCAAGTCGCTCGACGCCGCATTCGCCTTCACGCCGGCGTTCAGCGCCTTCTTTCCGTTCGCGACGAAATAAGCTCTATCATGCCGCCGATGGTCGGCGGACATGAACAAGGCAAGCTGGCGACCGCCAGGGTGGACTGGGAAGCTGACGCTCCCCGGTCCGTTTTTTTCGGCGACATCTATTTCTCCGGCGACGGCGCCGCGGAATCGGCGCATGTCTTCGTCGGCGGCAACGACCTTGGAGCGCGCTTCGGCGAAGCCGGCCTGTTCACCATCGGCGAGCTCGGTTTCGGGTCCGGCCTCAATATTCTCGTCGCCTGGGATTTGTGGCGCCGCACGCCGAAGCGCGCCGGCGCGCGTCTTCATTTCCTGTCCGTCGAAAAATTTCCGCTCGCCAGGAGCGACCTTGCGCGCACGCATTCAGCATGGCCGCAGTTTGCAGCGCTTTCCGCCAGAATGATCGCCGCGCTTCCGCCGCCGGCCGAAGGCGCGCACCGGGTCGTTCTTGACGATGACGTGACGCTGACGCTTTGCCTCGGCGATGCGCGCACGATGCTGTCCGCCATGGAAGCGCGCGCCGACGCCTGGTTTCTCGACGGGTTCGCGCCGGCGAAGAACCCGGAAATGTGGACGGCGGAGCTGTTCGCCGAAGTCGCGAGGCTGTCGAACGCCGGCGCGACCGCAGCGACCTTCACGGTCGCGGGAGATGTTCGCCGCGCATTGCAATCCGCAGGGTTTTCAATTGCGAAACAGCCGGGATTCGGGCGCAAGCGCGAAATGCTGACGGCGCGCCTTGAGGCGGCGCCAGGACGACAGTCGCGCCGCACGCCATGGTTCGCGAATGGAAACCTGAAACCGGTCGGATCCGGCGCACGCGCCGCAATCATCGGCGGCGGCGTCGCGGGCGCGAGCCTCGCCCATGAGCTTTCGCGCGCCGGCGTCGAGACGGCCCTGTTTGCGCCGCACGGACTTGCGGACGGCGCCTCGGGCAATCCGGCCGGCCTCATCATGCCGCGCCTTGATCTTTCATCCGCCGGCGGCGCGCGATTCTTCCGGGCCGCCTATGTGTCGACGCTCGCACTCGTCGAAAGGCTTCAGTCCGAAACCGGCGCACGGTTCTTCAATCCCTGCGGCGTCCTGTTAAGAGCGGCGAGCATCGCGGAGCGCGATCGCCAGCGAAAGATCCTGGCGGCGGGGCTCCTTCCCGACGGCTTCATCGAAGCGCGTGAAGACGGCCTGTTCTTCCCGCAGGGCGGGGTCATGGACCCTGCGGCGTTCTGCCGGGCGCTGGCGTCGAAGGCGGCCGTGATCGAGGCCGCTGTGGAAACGATTGCGGCGGATGCGGACGGGATCTGTGTGGCGTCAGGCGACGGCGGCCGGCGCGATTTCGACGCCGTCTTTATCGCCAACGGGCGCGACGCCTTGAAATTTGTGGCGGCGCGCTCGCTGCCCTTGTCCGGCGTCATGGGTCAGATCGATCTTTTTCCGGACGCTACGCCGCCGGCCCTTGCGACCGCGTTCGGCCCCTATGCGGCGCCGGCGCCGGCGGGCGGCGTCATTATCGGCGCAACCTATGAGAAGATCGCCCCATCAGAACATCCGCGGACGAGTCTGCGCGCGACCGGCGAGAATATCGACGCCGTCGCCGCCGAAATGCCGGATCTCGCCGCGGCGCTTCGCCCGGAAGCGGCGCGCGCCAGATCGTCAGTCCGCTGCCAGACGCCTGACCGCCTTCCTGTCTCGGGGCCGCTGCCGGACTGGAATTTCTACGGCGGCGCCTATGACGATTTGAGACATGGCCGGAATCGCGACTATCCGCGCGGCCAAGTCGCGCCCGGTCTTTTCATCCTTTCGGGCCTTGGCTCGCGCGGGCTTGTCACGGCGCCCTATGCGGCGATGCTTTCTGTCGCCGAAGCGGCAGGCGCGCCGTTTGAGCGAGAGATCGCCGAGTCGATCCATCCGGCGAGGTTTTTCATTCGCGACCTGAAGCGATCGCAGCGGATCGTTGCGAATTAGCGCTTTGTCTTGCCGCGGATGGACGCATCGGCTTTAAGTCGCCTCGATTCCGCAAAGGAGAGGCGCCATGCAGGAAACGCCGTTCGGCCCCGTCTACGACAATGTGCTCGAGGGCATCGGCAAGACGCCGATGGTGAAAATTTCGAAGATCGACACAGGCCCCT
>CALKYG010000085.1 GCA_938003575.1 uncultured Alphaproteobacteria bacterium | reverse complement strand
GGCGCGGCCTCCGCCGGGATTGCGGCGTTCCTCATTGCGCTCCTCATCCTGCACCTGAGGCCGAAGCGCGAAGACCGGGCGGCGGGGATCGGTCTCATCGGCAGAACGCTTGGGGTCACCGGCGCGGTCATCGTGTTTCTGACCCTGTGCATTTTCATTTACGTGAACGTCGTCAAGCTGCTGAGCAAGCTGATGACCGCCGCGGGGGGCGCGCCCCTGTACGGGGCGCTGTCGCCGGACACGCTCGGCGTCGCGCTTTTCATCAGCGCCGCGCTCGCGATCGCGGGGTTTTTCTCCCTGCGGCTCTTTCCTTACGCCGGCGTCGCCGTCTGCCGCCGCTCGATGGCGTTTTCGGGCGCGTTCAACGTGACGCGCCGCTATGACGTCCTGCGGCTGGGGCTCTCTTTCTTCCTTCTGGGCGTCATTCTTTTCGGCGCGCAGATCCTGCTCGTCTGGCTGGGCGGCGGGGCGGTCTTCGCGGTGTTCGGCTATCTGGCGATGGCGGTCGAGAGCTATGCCCGGCTCATCGGCGGCGGCGAGGGCGGCGAATGGGTCTATCCGTTTTTCGGCTGGCTCTGGGCGGTGACCGGAATCGCCTTCACGATCCTGTGGACGGCCTTCACTTACGGCGTCAGCGCAGGCCTCTGGGGGCAGCTCTATCGCGAAAGCGCGGCGGGTTAGCGCGAGCCGGGAACGATCAATGCGGTTGCGCCGCCCACGAGCGCGAAAAGCAGCGTCGTCAACAGGATCGGCGCGGCGCCGAGATTGAGCGCGACGGAGCTGTCGGCGACCGTCAGCTTGGCGAGCATCGGAACAGACTGGCTGAGCGCAAGGACGAGCGTTTCAAACTGCGAGGCCGCAACGGCCGCGCCCGCCGCGCCGGCGCCGCCTACGACGGCCAGCCGAAAGCGGTCGACGCCGCCGACCCTCCGCAGCACCCGATCGGCGAATCCGTCAGCGTACAAACGCTTTGCGAGCGCCGCAAAATCCTGCTTCAGCATCAATTCGATTTCCATCGGGTCGCTCCTTATCGCTTTGCGGCCATCGCCGATTGCGCGCCTGTTTCAATTTCCGCCGTCATCGTCGCCCGCAGTTTTTCGCGCGCGCGCGATACAAGCGTCTTGACCGTGCCGAGGGGCGCTGACATCGCGCCCGCCGCCTCGGCGTGAGAAAGGCCGGCGGCGTCGCATAAAAGCGCCGCTGCGCGTTCTTCCGGAGTCAGCGTCATCAGCGCGCGCTGCAGGTCGATTGAAAACTCCGCCGGCGGCGCCGCATCTGCGTCAGACCCGCCTTGCGCGTCGATCCGGCTGCGCGACGCCTCCTTCCGGCGCGACAGGCCCGCTTCGCGCACCGCAATTGCGAACAGCCAGCTGCGAAAGGATGAACCGCCGCGAAAACCGTCAAGCGCGCGATAGGCTTTGAGGAAGGCTTCCTGCGCGAGATCGTCAGCAAGGGCGGCGTCGTCCGTCATGCGAATGAGAAACGCGCGCAAGGGCGCCTGATGGCGCTTGACCAGCGTCTCAAAGGCGGTGCTGGAGCGCGCCGCCTTCGCGAGCGTGACGAGATCGATGTCGCTGAGCTCCATCGGAGCCTCTCGGCTGACTTATGGACCTTATACGACCGGTTCGCGCGGCGCAAAGAAGTGAAACGCGATATAGGCAAGGCCGATAAAGCCAGGGAAAGAGGCGAGGCCAAGCATCGGGCCGATCGCCTCCTCATCCGGGATCGAATAGCCGAGCGCGACGAACGCCAGGGCGGTCGCGATCAGGATGATGCCTTTGCGCAGGTCCGCATTCGGCCCGACCTTGTCGCGAATGATCGCCTCGACGAGGGCGGCGTCGACGGATCCGGTCTTTTCGATCGCGACCTTGATCGCGTCATAGACAATCCTGCGTTTGCGATAGCTGAAGAAGAACGCCGACACGAGAATGATC
Organism: uncultured Alphaproteobacteria bacterium; assembly: GCA_938003575.1. Classification (GTDB taxonomy): domain Bacteria; phylum Pseudomonadota; class Alphaproteobacteria; order Caulobacterales; family Parvularculaceae; genus Amphiplicatus. The sequence continues at coordinate 4,060 of CALKYG010000085.1, read as the reverse complement.
GCGAGGGCGGAGAAGACGAAGAAGGGGACCATGACATCTTCCATGGCTGTTTTTCCTTTTTGGTTGGCGCACGGGCGGGCCCGGCCCTCCGTCGCATTGATCACCCCTTAGATGCGCGGGGACGGCGGTTTGGATGTCCGCGCGCGAATTTGTCGACGAAAGGACCGGCGGGCGTGGCCGGACGATGCATCGCCAGCGACCGGCTCGGGAGGCCCGCGCGGATCGGCTGGTCGGCTTCCAGCAGTTTCCGGCGGACCATCAGTCCTGCGAGCGCGGCTCCGATCAGCGGCGCGACGATGAACAGCCAAAGCTGGGCGAGCGCGGAGCCGCCGATAAACTCCGCACTGAGTGTTTTCATTGGCTCCCTGCTCGGGCGCCGAGGCGCCCCGACAGGCGGAAGTTTCGAGGTGTTCGAACCGGCCGGCAACCGAAGGGCGAACGCCGCTTATCGCGCCGGTGTCAGCCTTCCCTGCAATATCGAGTGACCGCCCTGGCGAATTTCGACGAGCGCGCCGGACGAGAGGCGGATCGCCGGGTCGCCGAGCCGCGAATCGAATTTGGCGCAGACCCTGCCGTCCTTGCAGTCGAGGAGCGACACATATTCGCCCTCGACGAAGAGTTCGCATCCCAATCCGGCGACGCCGCGAAGGTCAGTCTCGTAATTGGCGGAGCCGCCCGCCGAGAGGGCGTAGCGAAACGAGCCGCCTCCAGTGAAGCCGGCGACGCCGTCCAACCTGGCCTCAAGACGCCTCGCGTTCCACGGCAGCAGGCCCTTAAGAGCGTCAATCATCCCACCCCCCAATAGGCCGGATCGCGGAAACGGAAAACCGCCGATGCAGGAACCGCGCCGCGCGCTGCGGATCAGTCGTAATAGGGGCCTTCCGGTTCCGAGAACGCCAGCCGCTGGCCGAGATAGGCGTCCGCCGCGCGGATCATGTCGTCCATGTGCGTTTCAAAGAAGTGATCCGCACCCGGAATGACCTGAAACTCAACCTTTCTGCCCTTCTGCGTGCGCGTGCGGTCGACCATCGTTTTCGTTTCCTCCGGCGGGCACACCTTGTCCGTTTCGCCGTGAATGACGATGCCGGACGAGGGGCAGGGCGCGAGGAAAGTGAAGTCGAAAAGGTTCGCCGAGGCGGAAACCGAGATGAACCCGACGATTTCCGGGCGACGCATCAGCAGCTGCATGCCGATCCATGAGCCGAAGGAAAAGCCGCCGACCCAGGCGAATGGGGCGTTCGGATTGAGCTGCTGGAGAAAGTCGAGCGCGGTCGCCGCATCCGCGAGCTCGCCCTGGCCCTGGTCATATTCTCCAACCGAGCGTCCGACGCCGCGAAAATTGAATCGAAGCACCGAAAAGCCACGGCGCAGGAACATGTTGTAGAGTTCGTAGACGGCCCGGTTGTTCATCGACCCGCCGAACAGGGGGTGCGGATGCAGGACGAGGGCGACCGGCGGGTTCTCGCCGCGGCCGCGCTGATAGCGGCCTTCAAGGCGTCCTTCGGGTCCGGCGAAAATCACTTCAGGCATCGACAATCCTCTTTTTCATGGTCCGGTTCATGGTCTGGCGCCGCCGGCGGCCGCCCACGGCCTTGATCCCTCGCGAAAACGGCCCGCAGAAAGCTCAGTCTTCCCCGGATTTTATAGTTGACTGTTTTAGTCGGGTTTCTTATCTGAGGCCCGACGCAGTGGCAGGTCGGCGCGGCTTTACCATGAAATGGAGGCCCCGCCGCGATTTGCAATGAACCTGTGACATTGCTGCAACGAATTTTGATCGGACATTGGAAGAACGCCGATGAAACTGACAACCAAGGGCCGGTACGCCGTTCAGGCGATGGCGGACATCGCCGCCGCCGGAAGGGACCGGCTGGTCTCGCTTCCCGATGTCGCGGCGCGGCAGGGAATTTCCGCCGGCTATCTGGAACAGCTATTCGCCAAGCTCCGCCGCGCGGGGCTCGTCGACAGCGTGCGCGGCGTCTCCGGCGGATATCGTCTCGCCCGGCCGTCAAACGCCATCCGCGTTTCTGAAATCGTCGAGGCGGTCGATGAGGAAATTCAAACGACGGCCTGCGGCGGCAGGCCCGTCGGATGCCAGGGCGCGGGCGCGCGCTGCCTGACCCACGACCTCTGGGAAGAACTCGGTCGTCAGATCGACCTTTTTCTTGCGGCGGTGACGCTCGAAGACATCATCGAAAAGCGACTCGCCGGCATGGCCGCGGTGAACCCGCCCGGCAATGGCGACAGCGAATACAAACTGGGGGCTGCGGAATGACCGGCGCAAAGATCCGGCGCTATCTTGACTATAATGCGACCACGCCGGTCCGCCCTGAAGTGATCGACGCCGTCTGTTCGGCGATGCGCGTTGTCGGCAATTCGTCCTCCGTGCATGAGGAAGGGCGCGCCGCGCGGGCGATCGTCGAGCAGGGCCGCGAGGCGCTCCGCGCGCTGGTGAACGCCCCCGTGAACGGCGTGATCCTGACCGGCGGCGGCACCGAAGCGATCCATTATGCGCTGCACGGCACGGTGAAGACGGGCGCCGTCAGGCGCATTTTCGTCAGCGCTCTTGAACACGCGGCGGTCCATGCGAACGCCGCTGAAACGGGCGTTCCGGTCGAGTCGATTCCCGCGACTGCGACGGGGGTCGCCGATCTCGACTGGCTGCGGGAACGGCTTGAAGGCTACGACGTCAAACGCGACGGCGGCTTTCTCGCCTGTCTCATGGCCGCGAACAATGAAACCGGCGTCATCCAGCCGGTCAGGGAAGCCGCCGACATCGTTCACGACAGGGGCGGGCTTCTCTTCGTCGATGCGGCGCAGGCGGTCGGCAAGATTGCCGTGAACTTTGTCATGTCCGCCGCCGATCTGATGGCCGTGACAGCGCACAAATTCGGCGGACCGATCGGCGTCGGCGCGCTCATTGCGGGTCCTAATCTGCCGCTGCACCCGATCCTGCGCGGCGGCGGACACGAACAGAACCGCCGCGCCGGGACTCATAATGTTCCCGCAATCGCAGGGCTCGGACGCGCATGCGAACTCGCGCCGGCGACAATTGCGAAGGCGGCGGCGATCGCTGCGATGCGCGACCGGATGCAGTCGGCGGCGGAGACCGCCGGCGCTGTCATCTGGGGCAAACAGGCGGCTCGTCTTCCGGGCACGCTCTCGCTGTCGGCGCCGGGTTTTCCCTCACAGCCGCAATTGATGGCGATGGATCTCGCCGGCGTCGCGATCTCATCGGGCTCGGCCTGTTCGTCCGGCAAGACGAGGCCGAGCGGCGTACTGACCGCGATGGGCGCCGACGAAGCGCTCGCAAGCTGCAGCGTCCGCGTTTCCATTGGATGGAATTCAACCGACGACGACGTCGATGCTTTCTGCCGCGAATGGCCGGAAGCCTACGCGCGCGTCAAAATGAGGGCTGCATAATGACCGTCTACGCAATCGTTCAACTGAAGATCCATGACCGCCCGACTTACGATCGTTACATGTCGCGGTTCATGCCGGTGTTTGAAAAATTCAACGGCGCGGTGCTTGTCGCTGACGACAATCCGAAGGTTCTCGAAGGCAAGTGGGACGCGAACCGCGTCGTCCTTATGTCGTTTCCCGACAAGAAGTCCTTTTTCGCCTGGGCGGGCTCGCCCGACTATCAGGAGATCGCGAAGGATCGCATCGCCGCAACGGAAGGCGTCGTCCTCCTGGCGGAGGGACTGGCGTGATCGGGCAGTCGAACCAGCCGATCTGGAAGCGCGCGGCGATCCGCGCCGGCGTTGTCGCCGTAATCCTCCTGGCCGGCGTTGAGCTGCTGCGCATGGCGGGGCGCGCCGAGGGGCTCGATCGCGCCGAACAGCTGTTTCTGGCAGCCGCCGGCGGCGCGGTTTACGGCGGACTTTGGGCGATCACGGCCGCGCTGACCGCAACCATGCTGAAGAAGATCAGCAACGCCGCGAAAGGCGATGACAAGTGAGCCAAGCGACGACGCGCATCGACAAGTCGACGATCGAGACGGCGAAGGCGCTCGAAACCTATAAATACGGGTTCACGACGAATATTGAATCGGAAAAGGCCG
>CALKYG010000084.1 GCA_938003575.1 uncultured Alphaproteobacteria bacterium | reverse complement strand
CCAGCGGATGGAAGCGCCGTACGCTGATCGACCATTCGAAAGAAGCGCAATTGCCGGTGACCGTGTTTATCGACCGAATAGAGGACTGGTCGAAAATCAGAAGCGCGTTGATCGCGACGCCGCTCGTCGGGGCGGTGCAGGTGTCTTCCCTTTCCCGGCGCGGTGCTGAGATGGATATACGGATTTTCGGCGATCCCGCGCGCATGCAGGTTGCGATGGAGAACCAGGGCATCGTTTTCTGGACGGAAACCGGCGAACGCTGGTTCCTCGCGACGCCAGCCGTCGCCGGCAAATATCGGGGGCGCCGGTTTTTGAGGTCCGGCCGCCGGGAGCCGCTGAGAGCCGAAGACGCCGCCGGGTTCGACGACGGCGTCCGGCCAGCGGCGGCAGACGGGATTTATTCCGGCAACCAGTAACGGCGGCTCCGCTGACAAGACAAATTGTTTTCGATCTGCCGCAAACGCCGCCGCGCCTGACGCGGGAGACGTTCGTCGTCAGCGCGTCGAATGAAGGCGCCGTGCGAACGCTTGACGCTTGGCTGGCGCATGGCGAGGGACTTCTTGCGATCTGCGGTCCGAAAGGCTCGGGCAAAACTCATCTCGCGCGCATCGTGGAATCGGAAACGGTCGGGGCGGGAAGGCCGGTTACGGTTCTCGATGATCTGGGAGACCGGCGGCAGGCGTCGGACCTGCTTGCCGCGATCGAAGAAGCAAGGGCCGCGGGAAAGCGGATGGCGCTTGCCGGCCGCGGCGAGCCGCGCGAGTGGGCCGCGGGACTGAAGGATCTCGAAACCAGGCTTAACGCGGCGCAGCGCATCACCCTTGTCGAACCGGACGAGGCGCTTCTTCGCGCGGTCATGACGAAGATGTTTCGCGACCGGCAATTGCGCGCGCCTGAAGCGATCGCCGTCTATGCGGCGCCGCGCCTGCCGAAGACGTTCGCCGCCGCGCAGGCCTTTGTTGCCGCACTTGATGCGCTTTCAATAGAGAAGGGCCAGCCGATCGGCATGAAATTGGCGCGGGAAGCGGTCGCTAACCTTTCGGAAGAGCCTTTCAGAGCATAAATTGCGCGAACGCCTTCGAAAGATTTGACCCATGCCCGCCGGCGACGACGGAACGATTATCAATGAGAGCGCGGCGCCAGCTGTCGCGCTTTCAGCATCCCCCGACCGCTTCATCAATCGCGAGCTTTCATGGCTCGCCTTCAATCTGCGCGTCCTCGAAGAGGCGTTCAACGAAAACCACCCATTGCTTGAGCGACTGCGCTTTCTGTCGATTTCGGCGAACAACCTCGATGAATTCTTCATGGTCCGCGTCGCCGGCCTGCGCGGGCAGGTGCGCGAAGGCGTGAAGGCGCTCAGCCAGGAAGGGTTGACCGCGCAGGAACAGCTGACCCAGATCAACGTGACCGCGTCGGAGCTTATGGCCAAGCAGCAGGAATGCTGGCGCACGCTTCTTCCCTTGCTGCATGACGCGGGCGTCCAGATTGTGTCCGCCGAAGCTCTTTCAGAGCCGGAACTCGCCTGGGTGGAGGCCGAGTTTCTCAATAACATTTTCCCGGTGCTGACGCCGATCGCGCTTGATCCGGCGCATCCGTTTCCCTTCATCCCGAACCTCGGCTTCGTCCTTTGCATGGATCTGAAGCGCAGGGACGGATCCGTCCTGACGACGCTCCTTCCGCTGCCGAACAAGATTTCCCGCTTCGTCCGCCTGCCGGCCGGTCTTTCGGGCGACGAAAGAAAGAACGTCATCCGGTACATTTCGCTTGAGCGGATGATCATCCGGTTCATCAACCACATATTTCCGACGATGACGCTTGAGAGCCACGGCGCATTTCGCATTGTCCGCGACAGCGATGTCGAGGTCGAAGAAGAAGCGGAAGACCTCGTTCGCGTTTTCGAAACCATGCTGAAGCGCCGCCGCCGCGGCGACGTCATCCGCCTCAAGGTGGACGGCTCCACCCCGGACCACATGAAACAACTGATGATGGATCGAATGCGCGTCGCCGCGCAGGACGTGGTCACGGTTGACGGCATTCTCGGTCTTGCGCAGGCCTCGGCCCTTATTCCGGCGGAGCGATCCGACCTGCTTTTCCCGGCTTTCGATCCGCGCTTTCCGGAGCGGATTCGCGAACACGGCGGCGATTGTTTCTCCGCGATCCGCGCCAAGGACTTCATCGTCCATCACCCCTATGAGTCGTTCGACGTCGTCGTGCAGTTCCTGAAGCAGGCCGCGGCCGATCCCAATGTCGTCGCGATCAAGCAGACGCTTTACCGCACGTCAAAGCGGTCGCCCATCGTCGAGGCGCTGATCGAAGCGGCCGAAGCCGGGAAAAACGTCACCGCGCTCGTTGAATTGAAAGCCCGTTTCGACGAAGAGGCGAACATTCACTGGGCGCGCGCGCTGGAGCGCGCCGGCGTCAATGTCGTCTATGGATTCGTCGAATACAAGACGCACGCGAAACTGTCGCTTGTCGCCCGTCAGGAGGGCGACGCGTTGAAGACCTACGTTCATGTCGCCACCGGCAATTATCATTCGGTGACGGCGAAGATTTACACAGATCTGTCGCTTTTCACCTGCGATCCGGCGATCGGCCGCGATGTGGCGAAGGTGTTCAACTACGTCACCGGCTACGCCAAGCCCGAGAGTTTTGAAAAGATCGCCGTGGCGCCGCTGACGTTGCGGTCGAAACTCGTCGCCCTGATCGACGAGGAGATCGCCCATGCAAGAGCCGGAAGGCCGGGGTCGATCTGGGCGAAAATGAACGCGCTTGTGGACGGGCCGCTGATCGACAAGCTTTACGAGGCGAGCGCCGCAGGGGTGCAGATCGATCTCGTCGTGCGCGGCGTGTGCTGCCTGAGACCCGGCGTCAAGGGGCTTTCCGACAATATCCGTGTCAAGAGCATCATTGGACGGTTTCTTGAACACGCGCGCGTCTATTGCTTCGGCGGCGGCAAGCCGCTGCCGAACCCGGAAGCGAAAGTGTTCATTTCCTCAGCCGACATGATGCCGCGCAACCTCAACCGCCGGGTCGAGGTCTTGTGCCCCGTCGAGAACCCGACGGTTCACAGCCAGGTTCTTGATCAGATCATGGTCGCGAATCTCAACGATGAAGCGCAGAGCTGGCGGCTCAACGGCGATGGAACCTATACGCGCGCGCCGGTCCGGGCGGACGGGCCGGCCTTCAATGCGCACGCCTACATGATGACCAATCCGAGCCTGTCGGGCCGCGGCGGCGCCCTGCGGTATAATGCGCCTCGGCTGTTAAAACCGAAGAAGTAGGCTATAGGCGGACTGACGGGGCCCAACGTCCCGCCGCCTGGAGCGAATTTCGGACGATGGCTGACGCGCCGCCTTACAGCCTGGAACATCCCGCGCTTGAGCGCGTTCGTCATGCGGTCATCGATATCGGTTCAAATTCGGTCCGCCTCGTTATCTACGACGGTCCTCGCCGCGCGCCCTTTCCGATCTGCAATGAAAAGGCGCTGTGCGGCCTCGGCCGCGACATGACTGTCGACGGCGGACTTAATCCGAAGGCGATGGCGAGCGCGCTCGACGTGCTGGCGCGTTTCAAGCGCCTGCTCGTCGAACATGGAAACCCGCTCACCGAGACTGTTGCGACCGCCGCGGTCCGCGAAGCGTCAAACGGCGGCGAATTCGTTGAAAGAATCCGCGCACTCGGGCTTCCGGTCGATGTGATCGGCGGCGGCGAGGAGGCGCGTCTGGCCGCTTTGGGCGTTGTCTCGTTCGAGCCCGGCGCCAGCGGGCTTGTCGGCGACATGGGCGGGGGCAGTCTTGAAATCATTGCGCTGAATAAAGGCGAAGCGGGCGACTCCGCCAGCCTTTCCATTGGGCCTTTGAGATTGATGCAGCTGTCGAACGGCGACCTCAAGGCGGCGGCCAGGATCGCCGAAAAAGCGTTTGCGGTCGTTCCTTGGCTTCAATCGAACAACGGAGAGACGCTGTTCGCGGTGGGCGGCGCGTGGCGTTCGGTCGCGCGCGTCAACATGCAGTTGCACAAGCATCCGCTGCCGGTCCTGCATCATTACGAAATGCCGGCGAAACAGGCGGCGGAGACTTGCGACCTCATCGCACGGCAAAGCCGGTCGTCGCTTGAGCAGACGCCTGGAATCTCATCGAAGCGCATCGACACGCTTCCCTATGCGGCCGTTGTTTTGAAGATGCTGGTTGAAACCGCCGGTCTCAAGACCGTTTCGGTGTCGGCGGGCGGACTGAGGGAGG
>CALKYG010000083.1 GCA_938003575.1 uncultured Alphaproteobacteria bacterium | reverse complement strand
GAGGAAAGGCGCCGGCCGAACCCAATGCGGCGGCCGGCGGCGTCTCCTGCAGCGATCCGGCTTCGATCGGCGCCTTGCGGGCGTTGCCGCCAAGCCTTGTTTTTACGCCGATAGATCTTGGCCCCGCGATACTGGCCGCCACGCCGCACCAGGTCACGGCGGCGCCGTATCATCGCAATGATCTGTCCATTCGCAGAACGATCGTTTTCTTTACCCGGTCCGGGGATGAAGCAAAAAGCGCCTTCGCCCAATCCGGCGCCGGCTACCTCGTCTTCTGTCCGAACTCCAGCGAAGCGCGCGCCTATGCGACGATCGCGCCGGACGGGCTTGCATCGCTGCTGCTCGCGGGCGACCGGCCCGCCTGGCTGAGACCCGTTGCGATCGACGGCGCGGGGGGACTTGAAATCTATCGCCTTGACCCCGGATAAGCGCCCGCCGCAATTGGACTTTCACACCGGGCGCGCTAATACTGCGCCGCAAAGGAGAGGCGGTCAGCGCGCCGCCAAACGCAGGAAAAAAAGACCATGTCGAAGGACCCCGAACGCATCACCATCCTCGCGCGCGAATTCACCGCGGCTGCGCTCGAATTTCATCGCGGAAAGATGGCTGAGAAAGGCTATCGCATGGAGGGATCGATAACGCCGCGCACCTTCAAGATGATTGAGGGGATGGCGCCGCCGAAAGACCTGTTCGACGGCGAACCGCTGTTCGCGGTCACTTTCATCAAGAGGGACAGCGCAGGCTGAATCTCCGTTGAGAGGGGGCCTTCGAAAACCCGGCGCGCGGAACGCCGGGTTTTTCGTTCCCGCCGACGCCCCTTAACGGTGACCGCCGTTCTGCCCGTCCGGATCGTCGAAAACGGTCTCGCCGCCAAGGTCGAATCTCAGCCCGTAGCGATACAGGACGCCGTCGTTGTTTTCGTCGGTCAACGTCAGCCGCCGCCCGTCCTTGCTGACTTCAAACCCGAAAAACTGATCGCCGCGATAGGGGCCGCTCGGGCTGCCTGTTGCGGGATCGACATTCGCCTTTTCCACGATCCAGATCGCGTCGCGGGCGTCTGTCTTGAAACGAACGCCTTGCGCCGAGCCGTCGGCGATCGTGAAGGTGAGCACAATGCGATTGTGCAGTGCGCCGGGCAGCGAGAAGTTGAAATTCCCCTTCTTGTCGAAATACGGCGCATCATAGGCGAACGCGTATCCGCCGGCGCCGTCTTCCGTGATCGTCACCGAGGCGTTCACCGGCGCGACCCCTTGCTCCCCGGCTTTCGCCGGTTCTTGTGAACCGGTGTGAGCGCATGCGGCGGCAAGCGCCGCCGATGCTGCGATCACGGAGAATCTGGCAACGCTCGGCATGGTTCGTCTCCTGATGCGGGCCGCATTTCCAGCGGGCGGCATTGCTTGTAAACAGTAACGATCGGCCAATGCAGTTTTGATGTTTATTTCCGAGCTATCAAGGTCAAATTACCCCTAAGCTCCATAAGGGCGGGATGTCTGACGCCGAGCGCGTCCAATTCTTGAACAATTTCCGCCGCTTCCTCGGCGTATCCGGTCCTGAGCATTAGAGCGGCCAGGCTGATTTTGGCGAGGGCCGGCAGCGTTTCGCGCAACGGCTCCACCGCCTTCATCGCCTTGAGCGCCGTTTCATGCGCCTCTTGCGCCTTTCCGGACTCCGTCTTCAGATCGAACAGGATGACGGACGCGTCGAGAATGAATTTCACGCTGTCGCGGACGTCGCGCGCAATCGCATAGTCGATGAGGCGGTCGACTTCCGCCGTCTCCGCCGCGCTTGCCGCGCCGGCGCCCGAAACCGAAAGCCGCTGTGCGATCGCGCTCCCAAGGGCCGCGTGATAAAAGGCGGGCGCATCGTCAGTAATGACGCGCGAAATCTCTTCGACCGATCGGGCGGCCGCCTCCATCGCTCCGGTCGCGTCGCCGGCGATCGACTTCAGGTATGACGACATGCGGTAAATGTGCGAGGCGTTGACGCCCCAATTGGCGTTGCGCGGATCGTGCGCGACCAGAAATTCCGCCGTCTCCGCCGCCGCGTCGTTGCGCCTTTGCGCTTCTTCGATATCACCCAGCGCCAGATAGGCTTCCGCGGCGCGGCGCTGCGCCGTGACGACCGCGTCAAGCGCCGAGAAATCCGGGGCGTCGCCTTCGATCAGTCCGCCATAGGCCGCGAGCTGTCTTTCAAACAGATCAATCGCCGTGCGAAATTCGCCGCGCTCAAACTCAGCAAATGCCTGCCACGAGATGGCGTAAGCATAGGCGATAATCAGCCTGGCGTTCTGAGGATCCGCGTCCAGCAGCGATTTGCGCGCCTTTATCGACGCTTCATAATACGGGATCGCCTCCCGATACAGGCCGTCGCGGAATTTCGTGTTCCCGATATTGTTTGTGGCATAAGCAAGCTCCAGCCGCGACCTTGGATTGTCGCCGTCGACCGCCATCAGCTGTCTTGCAAGCCGCAGATATTCAAAGCTTTGCGCTTCGCCCCGTCGGCGGTCGTTCAGCCGGTACGCGGCCTCGCCGACATAGAACACGTTTTGAGCATGGTCGAAAATTCTGTCCGGATCCTTGGGCGACCGGCGCAGCAGCTCCGCGCTCGCCTTCTCAGCGGTTTCATAGGCCGCTTTCGCGCTGCCGAAGGCGTTGCGTCGGTAATCGATCGTTCCGAGCTGCATCATCGCCTTGGCGCGGCGGGAGAGGGCGTCGTCGTCAAGAGATCGCGGATTCTGGTCGGCGTAATAGGCGTTCGCGCGATCGACGACGGATTCAAGAATGTCGAGCCGCCCGACCGGTTCGAGTTTCTCGTTGAGGTCCGTCAGCATGAATTCAATGAGGGTTTCCGCCTTGCCGCGCATCACGGCCGCTTCGTTCCCCTTCCGGACCGCGTACGCCGCAAGGGCCGCAGCGGCCGCGCTGCCCGCAAGGGATGCGATCGCCACAGTGCGCGCCTGCCTTGCGCGCCGGATCGCGTCCCGCCTGACGAGATCGTCAAGTCCGACGCCGAGCATTCCGGCCGCCACCTTGAGCAACGCGTAGCGTTTTCCATCGCCGGATGGTCTCGCATCGGCGGCCAGAGGCTCCGCCGCGGCCGCGGTCGGCTCTCCCGTGTCGTCAAGCTCGAAACGAAGAGCGGGCGGAAAACATTCCTCGTCTTCCCGGCCGGGCAGGTTGGCGGCGTTGGGTGCGCCGCCGATGATGAGCGCAAAAACCCGCCCCGGCCCGTGCAGGCGGTGAAAGAGCTTTATCTCTTCATTGACCCAGCGGGACTTCGCCGAATTCGGCGAGCACAGGACGATCTGATATTCGCTGTCGGCGATCGCCGCCTGGATCGCCGTATTGAGGCTGCCGGCGACCGGAAGGTCCTCCCGGTCGCGGAAGACCGGCGTGAGCCTCGCCGAGCGGCCGGAAGCCGCCAGTTCGGCGGCGAGGGCGCGCGGCGCGCGGAACCGCTCAAGCGATCGCTGCAGCCAGCCGGCCCACGCTTCGTCAGCGTGGCTGTAACTGATAAAAGCCTTGTACTTCCTGTCGCCCATCGGTCCGCCCGTTTGCGAACACTAACCGCAGCGGCGACCTCGAGAAAGTCGTGACCGAGACCAAATGATGATCCTCGCCCATGCCTGAGCTGCCGGAGGTCGAAACCGTGCGCCGCGGACTGGCGCCGGCGATGGAGGGCGCGGTTTTCCTCGCTGTCGTCACCCGGCGGCGCGACCTGCGCTTCCCCTTCCCGCAGGATTTTTGCGAGCGGCTGACCGGATCAAGAGTGCAAAGGCTCGACCGCCGGGGGAAATACCTGTTCGCCGACCTGTCGACCGGCGAGAGGCTCATCATGCATCTTGGAATGTCAGGCCGGTTCACCGTGACGTCGGCGGCCGGCGCGGCAAGGCCCGGCGTCTTCCATCACGACCGGTCGTCCGCCGCCGTCCACGATCACGTCACGTTCTGGATGCAAGGCCCGAATGGGAAATTCGTGATTGATTACAACGACCCGCGGCGCTTCGGTTTCATGGATGTCGAAGGCGGCGCGAGCCACGGTCAATCAGGGCGGTTCGCCGCCATGGGACCCGAGCCGCTCGGGCCGGACTTCACCCCGGACGGATTCATCGAGGCTGTGCGCGGCAAGACGGCGCCGATCAAGGCGGCCCTTCTCGATCAGTCGGTCGTCGCGGGGCTCGGCAACATCTATGTTTGCGAAGCGCTTTTCAGAGCCGGAATCTCACCGCGGCGAAAAGCCGGCGCCGTCGGCCGCGAAAAGGCGTTGCGCCTGCATTCGGCGATCCGGGACGTGCTCGCGGAGGCGATCGAGGCTGGCGGGTCGACCTTGAGGGATTTCGCCGCTTCGGACGGCTCGCTCGGCTATTTCCAGCACCGCTTTTCGGTCTACGATCGGGAAGGCTCCGATTGCCCGGTTTGCGGCGGCGAAATCCGCCGGATCACGCAGTCCGGCCGATCGACTTTTTATTGCGGCGCCTGCCAGCGGTGACTGCGGCGCCAATCATCGAAACCGGCCGCCTCAAACGGTCGTTGACGGGTCCCATCCGCGTAGCTATAAGCCACGCCTCACTCGGGGACCGGCATTAGCCGGGCCGCGAATTCACCAATGAATTTGGCTGTTTAGGCCGCCGACCGGAAGCAGGACCCATGGCGAATACGTCGTCAGCGAAAAAGATGGTGCGCAAGATCGCAAGGCGCACGGAAGTGAACAAGGCGCGCCGTTCGCGCGTTCGCTCGTTCGTCCGCAAGGTCGAAGAAGCGATCGCGTCGGGAGACAAGGCGGCCGCGGTCGCTGCTTTTCGAGCCGCCCAACCTGAACTTCACCGGTCGGTTACGAAGGGCGTCGCGCACAAGTCCACGGTTTCGCGCAAGCTTTCGCGCCTTTCAGCGCGCATCAAGGCGCTCTCCGCTTAAGTCATTACAATTCAGACTGAATTTTCGCCCCGCCGCAGCCGTTTGCGCGGGGCGAATTTTTTGCGCGGTTTCGAGTTGCATCCTGTCGAATTGAAGCGCACATTTTGCCGGACGCGCTGCGTGCGCGGCGTGTGAATTTTCCACCATGTTTGATTGAGGTTCTGCGTAAGTTTTTGATTTGTCGTAGAGTGCGAATTGTCAATGCGCGCGCAAATCAAAAAAGAGAAGAGAATCGACGCCAAAACTATTTACACGTGCGAATCGCTTAGTTACGATCAAAAGACAATTACGACGGACACGGATGAATTTGAACTTCCCAGTCGCGTCGGCCCAGTCTGAGTTTGCAAATACTTTCTCCGCGAGTTATGCGGGGCGTCTGAAAACGAAGCGCTTAGGCGCGTGAGGAACGAGGGGCTGCAGATGCGCCAATCATACGCTGATTGCTCGGTTCAATTGGTTGGCGGTTTCGTTCCTGTAATCCTTACGCTCAAATCTGCGTTTTCACACTTTACTCCTTAGAAATCAGCGGATCGCCTGGCGGTCAGGCGATGCGGTAAATCGTGGGGTCTGCGCCCGCGGCTCTTGTTCGCGCTCGGCAGGCTTTTGGCGGATCAAAATCAATCGGGGCACCCGGAAAAATGTCTAAAAATGACGCCGATACGGCGCGCGAAAACTTCGAGCTTTTTCGCGAAACGCTGATCAAGAGATACGGTCTGTCAATCTACAAGTCGTGGTTTTCAGATCTCTTGCTGGACGACGTGCGGGATGACGCAGTCACTCTTTCGACGGAGTCCGATCTGCGCCGCGACCGTCTCGACCAGCAATTCAAGCCGGGCCTTTTGCGCGCCTGGAGCGAGGATATTTATCCGATCCGGCGGCTGCACTTCATCAAGCGGGACGGCTTGAGCGCGAGCGCGGCGAGAGTTGCGGCGATCGCCCCCTCTGCGAACGGCCCCTCTGCGAACGGCTCGGCGTCGGCGTCGTTCGACTCGATGCCGTCTCGCATCGGCATCGCGCACGCCGCCAAGCAGGCTGCGAGGCCCGATCGTTGGGCGCCGACGATCGACGAGATCGCAACGCCGCTGGATGCGCGGATGACATTCGACACTCTCGCCGTCGACGAGACCAACGCCGTCGCTCACGCCGCCGCGCGCCAGATCTTCGCCGAGGACGCGCCGCGCGACATATTCTATGTGTTCGGACCTTCGGGCGTCGGAAAGTCGCACCTTTTACAGGCGTGCGGAAACGAATGGATGCGGCGGTATCCGGGCGGGCGGTGCGCCTACCTGACGCACAACAACATCCAGAATGGATGCGTCGGCGCGCTGCTGTCGAACTCCACGATGAATTTGCAGCGCGACTTTCTCTCGAAAGACCTCGTCATGATTGACGACATCCATCTCCTCGCCGGCAAGCGGCGGACGCTCGACGAAGTGCTGAATCTCGTCAATGCGATTGTGAGCGCGGGGCGTCAGCTCATCGTGGCGGGCGAGCTCGCGCCGGCCGCGCTGGCCAAGGCGGGCGTCAATGAGCGCCTTGCGGACAGGCTCGCCGGCGGCCTTGCGGTGCGCGTGGCGCCGGGCGGGGAAAAGCTGCGGCGCGAAGTCCTCGCGAAGCAGCGCGATGCGGCCGAATTGAAGTGCCGGATAACCGATGAGTCGCTGGACCTCATCGCGCGCGTTTTCTCGTCGTCCATGCGCGAGTGCATCGGCGCCTTCAAGCAACTCGTTCTCGTATACCGGGATCAGGACGCGGAAATCGGGCCGAATGAAACCATGGCGGCGTTGCAGGCGCGGCTCGGGGACCGCAAGCGCAAGGCGACGCTTGAAGAGGCTCTGGCCGCGGCGGCGGCGGCGTTCGGACTGACGCCGGAGGAAATCGGCGGACGAGCCCAGCCGCAGCGGATCGCGCGGGCGCGTCACGCCTTCGTATACGTGGCCCGGACCGTGCTCGCGGAGAGTTATCCGCGGATCGCCCGCGTGCTGGGGCGTGATCACACGACGGCGATGTCCTCCCAAAACCGGGCCGAAGCCCTGATCGTGCGCGACAAGGCGTTCAAGGCCGGCGTTGATGCGATCAGAGCGTCGATCGGCGCGGAGATCGGCCCTGAAGACTTCGTCAAAACAAAGATTTGACGGCGCGGAAACGATTGATCGGAAGGGCCGGCGAAGGGCGCCTTTCGCTGGCCTTTGCGGTCGTTTTCGGCCTATAAACCAAAGTCGATTCTGCGGGCGGAATGGCGGGGCGCGGGGTGATCCGGCCGCATCCCCGAAAACCGCCCGTTTCATACATCCGGGATGGTTGGGCAGGGGGCTGAACAGCGCTCTTTCTCCACACCGCATCGGGAGATTTTTGGGAAGAGCGCAGTCAGAATGAAAGTCACAATCGAACGGTCGACCCTCGTAAAGGCGCTGGGGCACGTGCAAAGCGTTGTCGAACGCCGAAACACCATTCCAATCCTGTCCAATGTTCTGCTGCAGGCCGAAGGCGGCGCGTTGACGCTGACGGCCACCGACCTCGATATCGAGATTTCGGAATCGGCGCCGGCCGACGTCGCACGCAAGGGATCGACAACGGTTTCGGCGTTGACGCTCTATGAGATCGTCAGGCGCCTTCCGGAGGGCGCGCAGGTCCGTCTCGACCTCGTCCAGGATGAAGGCCGCCTGCAGGTGTCGGCCGGCCGATCGCAATTCGCGCTCGCTGTTCTTCCCGAGGAAGATTTTCCGACCTTGACGACAAACGACCTCGGCGTCCGGTTCACCATTTCGACGCAGGATCTGGCGCGGCTCTTTGACAAGACCCGCTTTGCGATGTCGCAGGAGGAGACCCGCTATTATCTGAACGGCGTTTTCCTGCACGCGTTGAATGACGGATCGCACAAGCTTTTGCGGGCGGCCGCGACGGACGGGCATCGTCTGGCGCGCCTTGAGGCGCCGCTTCCCTCCGGCGCGGACAAGATGCCGGGCGTCATCGTGCCGAGAAAGGCGGTCGCCGAAGTCGGCCGTCTGCTGGCGGACGCCGAAGAGACCGTCGACATTGCGGTGTCTGAAACCAAGATCCGCTTCGGGTTCGGCGCCGGACATCTGACGTCGAAGCTGATCGACGGATCATTTCCGGATTATGAGCGGGTCATTCCGAAGAATAACGCCAATGTGCTGCGCGTTGAGACGAAGGACTTCGCGCAGGCGGTCGATCGGGTGGCGACGATTTCCGCTGACCGGACGCGGTCGATCAAGATGGCGATTGAGAATGACCGTCTGCGCCTGACCGTGAACAACCCTGAGGCTGGCAGCGCTCTTGAGGAATTGTCGGTGGATTACAGCGGCGAGCCGCTCGAAATCGGATTCAACGCGCGTTACCTGCTCGATATCGCAGGCCAAATCGAAGGTTCGTCCACGTCGTTCCGGTTTGCCGATCCCGCAAGCCCGAGCATCGTGGTTGATGAAGAAGATCCGCGCGCGCTGTATGTGCTGATGCCGCTGCGCGTCTGAAAAGCGGGACGAAATGCTGAGAGACACGGCGATCCGGAGAATGGACGACGAAGAGGCGCGGCCGCTCGCAGCCCGCCGCGCGTCGACATGCTTTCGCCGCCTGACGCTTACGGATTTCCGCTCCTATGAACGCGTCGATCTTGAACTCGACGGCCGGCCGGTCGTGCTGTCCGGACCGAACGGCGCCGGAAAGACCAATCTGCTTGAGGCGGTTTCGCTGCTTGGCCCCGGCCGGGGCATTCGAAACGCGCGCCTCGACGAATTGCCGAGAATCGGCGGCGCCGGCGGCTGGGCTGTTTCGGCGCGCCTTTCCTGCGACAGCGGGTTCGGCGGATCGGACATCCGCACGCTCGGCGTCGGCTCGCGGGACGCAGACGTCGATCGCCGCGCCTGCCGCATCGACGGCGCGTCCGCGTCCGGGCCCTCCGCGTTCGCCGAATGCCTGCGGCTCGTGTGGCTGACGCCTGCGCAAGACCGGCTTTTTGTCGAAGGCCCGGGCGAGCGCCGGCGATTTCTCGATCGCATGGCGATGGCGCTCGACCCCGGCGTCGCGCGCATCGCCTCGGATTATGAGATGGCGATGCGCCAGCGCCAGAGGCTGCTCGATGAAAAGAGCCGCGATGATGCATGGATCTCTGCGCTGGAAATGCAGATGGCGGAGACCGGCGTGGCGCTCGCCGCCCTGCGAAGGGATATGACCGGCGCGCTTGTCGCCGCCGCGGTCGAAGACGAGAACGCGGCGTTTCCAGCGGCTGACATCGCGCTTGAAGGCGAGCTTGAGGCGGCGCTTGCATATCAACCGGCGGCGGATGTCGAAGAGGATTTCGCCGGCCGGCTGCGGGCGAACCGGCGCGCCGACGCGGAAGCCGGGCGCGCGATTCACGGCCCCCATCGCAGCGATCTGCTCGTTACGCATCGCGCCAAGGGCCGGCCCGCGCGCCTTTGTTCAACCGGCGAGCAAAAGGCGCTGCTCATCGGACTGGTCCTTGCGAATGCGCGCGCGCTGTCGCTGAAACCCGGCGGCGCGCCGCTGATCCTGCTGCTTGATGAGATCGCCGCTCATCTCGATGAAGCCCGCCGCGCCGCGCTTTTCGACATTCTTTGCGATCTCGGCTTTCAGTGTTTCATGACGGGCACTGACGCTTCGCTGTTTGAAGCCTTTGGCGCGCGCGCGCAGGCTTTCGAGGTCAGGAACGGCGCCGTCAACGGACTCAATTAGAATCGGGAATGGAAATCATGGCGAATAACGCCGCCAAAAAAAACGGCTCTGACGATTACGGGGCGGAATCGATCAAGGTCCTCAAGGGCCTTGACGCCGTCAGGAAACGCCCTGGCATGTATATCGGCGACACCGACGACGGCTCCGGCCTGCATCACATGGTCTATGAAGTCGTCGACAACGCGATCGACGAGTCGCTTGCAGGCTATTGCGACGACATTGAGGTCGTCCTGAATGAGGATCGATCGGTCACCGTTCGCGACAACGGGCGCGGCGTGCCGACCGACATTCATCCAACCGAAGGGGTTTCGGCGGCCGAAGTCATCATGACGCAGCTGCACGCCGGCGGGAAATTCGATCAGAATTCCTACAAGGTTTCCGGAGGTCTTCACGGCGTCGGCGTATCCGTCGTCAACGCGTTGTCGGAATGGCTCGACCTCCGGATCAAGCGGGGCGGAAAAGAGCATTTCATGCGGTTCCGCCTCGGCGTTCCCGAAGCGCCGTTGAAGGTCGTCGGCGAGGCTTCATCCACGGGAACGGAAGTGACGTTCCTGCCGTCAGACAAGATTTTCACGGGCACGGAGTTTGACTTCGACACGCTTGAACACAGGCTGCGCGAACTCGCCTTTCTCAATTCAGGCGTGTCGATCCGGCTGCGCGACGCGCGCCATGTCGAAGCGAGGGAGGAAAAGCTCTATTACGAGGGCGGCCTCGTCGCCTATGCGCGGTATCTCGACAAGTCGAAGACGCCCCTGATTGACGCTCCGATTGCTTTTTCGGCCGAACGCGACGGCGTCACCGTCGAAGTTGCGATGTGGTGGAACGATTCCTATCATGAGAAGGTTCTGTGTTTCACAAACAACATCCCGCAGCGCGACGGCGGCACGCATCTGGCCGGCTATCGCGCGGCGCTGACGCGGATCATCAATAATTACGCCGCGGAATCCGGCATCGCCAAAAAGGAAAAGATCGGCCTTTCCGGCGATGACGCGCGCGAAGGACTGACCTGCATTCTGTCCGTCAAGGTGCCGGATCCCAAATTCTCGTCGCAGACGAAAGACAAGCTCGTCTCCTCGGAAGTGCGGCCCGTTGTCGAAGGCGTCGTCGCGGAAAAGCTCGGCGAGTGGTTTGAGGAGAACCCCGGCGAGGCGCGCAAAGTCATCCAGAAAATCGTCGAGGCGGCGATGGCGCGCGAGGCGGCGCGCAAGGCGCGCGAACTGACGCGGAGAAAGTCGGCGCTCGACGTCTCGTCGCTTCCCGGAAAACTCGCGGACTGCCAGGAGCGCGACCCCGCGAAATCGGAACTCTTCATCGTCGAGGGCGATTCGGCCGGCGGCTCTGCGAAGCAGGCGAGAAATCGCGAAAACCAGGCGGTGCTGCCGTTGCGCGGCAAGATTTTGAACGTCGAACGCGCCCGCTTCGACAAGATGCTGTCAAGCCAGGAGATTGGCACGCTCATCACGGCGCTCGGGACCGGGATCGGCCGCGATGATTTCAATGCGGACAAGCTTCGCTACCACAAGATCGTCATCATGACCGACGCCGACGTCGACGGCGCGCATATCCGGACGCTGCTTTTGACGTTTTTCTTCCGGCAGATGCCGGAAATCATCAATCGCGGCTGCCTCTATATCGCGCAACCGCCCCTCTACAAGATCATGCGCGGCAAGTCGGAGCAATATGTGCTCGACGACGGCGAGCTTGAGGATTATCTGTATTCGGAGGGCGCAAGCGACGCGCAGCTCCGGCTGGACGGCGGCGAGGTCGTCGCGGGCGCCGACCTTGCAGACATCATCGGCAAGGCGCGAAAGGTTCGCGAGACGATCGACGAGTTTCCGGCGCGGTTTTCGCGCGACATCATCGTGCAGGCGGCGCTTGCAAAGGCGCTGCATGAAGCGCCCGGCGACGCAGCGGCGGCGCAGGCGCTGGCGGACCGGACGGCCGAGCGTCTCAATTTGATCGCTGACGAGTTCGAGCGCGGGTGGAAAGGCGCGGC
Organism: uncultured Alphaproteobacteria bacterium; assembly: GCA_938003575.1. GTDB lineage: Bacteria > Pseudomonadota > Alphaproteobacteria > Caulobacterales > Parvularculaceae > Amphiplicatus. The sequence goes on along the minus strand of CALKYG010000083.1, from coordinate 4,701 downwards.
CGACGGTGAAGGAGGCTATGTTTTCGAGCGCGAATTGCGCGGCGTTCTTGAGCGGCATGCGCTGACGCGCGAGGTGCTTGTATCCGGCGACGCTCGCCGGACGCAGGACCTGATGAAGGATCTTGCGGACATATTCGCGCGGCCCGCCCTCTGGGTGCGCAAGGATCAGCGCGAAACGGTGACCGGCCCGAACTCGCTGCTTCGCGCGGCGCGCGCCGCCGGCGAGAAAGGCGTCACCATCCAGCGTTACAAGGGCCTTGGCGAAATGAACCCGGCGCAGTTGTGGGAGACGACCCTCGATCCCGCCGCCCGCACGCTCCTTCAGGTGCGGATCAAGGAAGCCGACGACGCAGACGACATCTTTTCCAAGCTGATGGGAGAAGTCGTTGAACCGAGGCGGGAATTCATCCAGGAGAATGCGCTGACGGCGGCGCTGGACGTGTGACGGCGTTTCGCATTTGCGAAATCGGCGGCGATTGCTCGCTTTATCAGTAAAATTTCATTGGCTCGGAATAAACGCGCCTCTAAAATCCGTCATCGTCAGGTCCTGAGGGGGGCCGGCGGCGTTGATGGTGAAGTCTGGACGTAAGTGGGGCGCAATTTGAAGTTCCTGGCATTTCCGGCGGCGGCGACCGCCTTGTTCGTTGCGTCGACGGCATCCGCCGGCGAAGAGATATCCTGTGCGGCGCAATACGCGCTCGAAGATCATCTTCTCCTCGAATGGGCGGCGCTGGGCGGCGACCCGCACGCGCAGATGTCGATTGCGCAATGCGCTTTTCCTGAAGGCGCGGACGCCGGGAAAATGACGCCGGCCGAGCGCGCCTATGCGATACGATGGACCACGATCGCGCTTTGCGAGGCGCAGCCGAGCGACGCCCATGACAGGCGCGACGCCAGGCTTCGCAAGCTGAAAGAGGAGGCGAGCATATCGTTTCGTCGGTTCGGCGGCCTTGCGAAGAATGAAAAGCTGAATTGGCGCGAGCGCGACTTCATGGAATACCGCAAGGAGCAGACCGCGCTGCTCGCCGAGCGTCACAAGCGGCTGTTGGCGGGCGTTTCCTCGGCTGATCTTGCAATCGCGCGAAGCGACCTCTCGGAGCAATTGTCGCGCATGGGACCGACGGGATTGTTGAAGCTGGCCGAGCTTTCTTCGTGCGAGGCGTTTGGCGCTTCGGACGAGTTTGAAGCCGCCGCATGGAGCGCGGCGTCGGAATCATGGCGCGGGTCGGACGTCGCGGGCGTCTACGCCGCCGCCGACACCGGCGACTATGACCTTCCGAAGATTGCGATGGAGAAGACCAAGGCGCTTTCAGGCCGCGACCGCCGCGTCGCGTCGATGGAGAAAGAGCGCCTGCTTCGAACCGATCCCAAGCGCCTTGCGGCGCTCGAGCAGAAGGTCGGACAGTATGAAGAGGCGGCGGCGATCGAACGACTGGCGAATTTCTCCCTGCCCCCGGCGAACCGGAATGTCGGCATCGCCGAAGCGGCGTTTGTGAACGAACCCTCGCTGACCTTGGCGCTTCAGTTCGCACTTGAGGCGCTCGGGCATGTGAATTTCGTCAACGGCCCGGACAATGATTACGGCCCGACGACGCGCGAGGCCGTCGCCCGGATGCAGGCCGGCGCCGGCGGGGAGCCGACGTCCGTCCTTTCAAACGCCGAAGTCCGCGATGCGATTTGCAGCGCTGCGCTGAAGGGCGACCCTGTTTCCCTCTATCATGTCGCGCTGATGTATCAGAACGGATGGGGATTCCCGAAGGATGCGGGCAAGGCGGCGGGGGCCGTCGCGCGATCCGAAACCGCGATGATCTCATCGCTTGGCGGCGAGGACCTTCCGGCCTGGAAGCGTGAAGCGCACAAAGCCTACGCCGGAAAGATCCGGGCGCTGGCGCATGACCTCAAGCGGCCCGAGATCGAGGCTGACCGCTCAATCTGCGAATAGGCGCCGCCTCAGCCGCGGGCTTGTTCACGGATCGCGTCTGTTCATGCGTTGATGAGTTTTGAGCTCAAGGGTTCTCGCGGCGCCGGCGGCGGCGCATCAGCGTAGCCGATGCGCGCCAGCATCTGAACCGTCGCGCCGGGCGCATGCGCGAGCATTTCGTGCGCACGATCATAGGCCGGAGCCATCTCCGCAAATTCCTGCAACGCCTGGCTGAGCGGATGGAATGCGACGCCGGCGAGAGTCGCCGCTTGCTGCATGCGGACCCAGGCGACGCCGGCCGCCAGCTGATCGATGCGGCGATTCTTCGTCGTTGAGGTCCAGATGAAACCGGCGGCGCTGTCGATGGCCCGCTCATAGAACTGAAGCGTCTGGTCGAAGGCGATCTCTCCCTCCTGATCCATTTTTTCGCGGTTCATGACGCCCGCGAGCTGAAGACCGTCAATCAGCGGATTGGTCAGCGAAAGCCCCCAAGGCCTGGCGTTGACTTCAGATTTTCCAATCCGGGTCACTGCGACCGATTCCCGCCGCGTGCGGTCGAGCATCCACTCAACGCGCCAGGCGTCTTTCGCCATCTCCTTCAGTTGCGCGATTTTCTCACCTTCGATGACGCCGGATGCGGCAACCCCGCCGACGCTCGCGTCGATGATGCGCATGAAGGCGTCGCGATCGACGGGACGATTGAGAAAGGGCGCGCGGTTTGTCCGGCGCGCAAGCGCCGCATCAAAAAGCGGGTCCGGCGCGATCGCCGGATCCGCCGCGATCCTGATTGCGGCGATCGGCCGGCCGTCGAGTTCGGGTTGCGGCTCGCCCTCCGGAAAAGGAGTGATGTCGGCCCGAAAACCCTTTTTGGCCGCGGCCTGACGAAAGAGCTCAATGAAACAGCCGAATCCGATGGTGATCTGCCGGTTCGGCGGATCGGTTTCAGGCAGGAGCCGGGACGGGTCGCAATAGATCGTCAGCGCCTCGTCGCCGTCGAGCGCGACGCGCCATGGCTGCATGTTATGAGGGTTGGGCGCAAGGATCGCATAGGCGAGGGCGTCGAGGCGCGGGTCGCCGAAGCCGGCGCCTGCTTTCGACCACGGCTCGCGCGCCAGTTTCGGCGTGCGGGTCAATGACCATGCCGCCGCGCCGCCGGCGACGATCGCGACGGCGGCGCCCCCTGTCAGCAGGAATGTCCGTCTCGTATTTGTCATCGCGCCCCCCGGTTTCACGGAACGGCCGGCCCTCACGCTGTCGAAATCCAGCCGACGCGCGGAACGATCCGCCGCCCACTGAAGGTCCCGATGAGCGTTCGCTCCGAAGGCTGTCTCGGCGATCCCGTCTGCATCAACCCGCGTGATGGTAACCGAGGCCGGCGCGACTGTCGCTGCTTTTTCCGCGTTCAGGCGCCGGACATGCCCGCCACGGCGCTGAACACGATCAGACGGGGGGAGGAGAAGCGCATCTTGAATTATTTCGCGGATGCGTCTTCGGCCGCCCGTCGGCGTTCCATCCGCGCCGATGCACGAGGCCCTTTTCGTTTCACGTGAAGATCATCAGCACGGCGCTGATCGATAGCACGGACAGCGCGGTCGTAAGCGCGATCGCTGCTGCGGTCTCCTCGACATAGCGGCCATACTGACTCGCCATCACGAATGCGCCGACCGCGGTCGGCGTCACGGTGAAAAGCGCGAGCGCGCCGCGATAGGCCGGATCGTCGACCGTCAATGCTCCTGCGAGCGTGAAGGCGCCGAGCGGCAGGACGGCCATTTTCATAAGCGCGACGGCGAGGGAGGCGCCCAAGGATTCCATGATCGGCGGCGGCTTGCGCGTCGCAAAGAACAACCCGAGGGAGAACAGCGCGACGGGGCCGGCCGCGCGTCCGAGGATTTCAAAGAAACTGCGCAGCGGGGCGGGCAGACTCAACCCGAGGGTCGCGAAGGCGAAACCGGCGAGCGCCGCCGCGACCAGAGGATTGGTCAGCGGACGAAGCGCAAACCCCGCCGCCTGTTTCAGGACTGACGCGTCGCGGCCGTCATCGCGCGGGCTCATCAGGGCGGCGCCGACGCCGATGATGATGATGCCCTCGACGAGCATGAGCGTAACGAACGGCCGCGCCCATCCGTCAACGCCGAGCGCGATCGGAAGTCCCAGAAAAACGGCGTTGCCGATGACCGAGGCGAACGCATGCGCGCCCGCCTCCTGCGGTTCAAGACGAAAAACCCGCCGCGCAAGAATGTAGGCGGCCGCCGTGACAAGGAGCGCTGGCGCGCAATAGGCGGCGGCGAGCCGCGCGTCGAGAGACGTGAGGCCGGTTGCGCCCGACATCAAGGCGAACAGCGCGGCCGGGAAACCGAACCGATAGACGAAGCGATTGAGCGCTGCTGAATCGTCGGCGGTCGCGAGCCTCAGCCTCCCCGCCGCAAGGCCTGCGGCGATGACGGCGAACACAGGGAAGGCGACTGAAAGGACCGCTGACATCGGCGCTCGCGAGAAAGGCCTCGGCGCTGTCCTTGTCCCGGTCAGGGCGCGCGGGTCAAGACGCACGCTGTCCCTTGGTCGGCGGCGTCGGACAGGCGAATACGACCCTGATCTCCCGGGGGCTGGGGGCGATGATAAAACCGGAATCTCATCGGCTCGCCCGCCTGTCCGACCAGACGGACCGTGCGCAGCGAATGGGGCGGCGCTTTGGGCGGATTGCGGCGAAACCGTGGTTAACGCCGAGTTGATCGATCGGGACCTCAGAAAAAAAGGCTTGCCCTGACGGCCGGCAGGGAGAA
>CALKYG010000082.1 GCA_938003575.1 uncultured Alphaproteobacteria bacterium | reverse complement strand
CATCAGATGATAGGTGTTGCCGAGAATGATGTCGGCGCCGGTCGCGGCAACGTCGTCGGGAAACATCGCCTTCACCGTGCCCGCCGTGCCGACCGGCATGAAAGCGGGCGTCCTGATCTCCCCTTTCGGCGTTGAGATCGTTCCGGTGCGGGCGGCGCCGTCGGTCGCATGAAGAGTGAAGCGGAATTCGGTCATGTGCTTTCAGCGAGCGCCAGCAGGGCGCTGACAGTGTTCCAGTTGCGCGCGGTCGTTTTCATCCCGAGCGCGCGGTCGATCCGTTCGGCGATCTTCGACCCTGCGAGCCCCGCCGGCGTATGGAGATAGAGCGCCTTTCCGCCGATCGCAAAATCTTCCTGCGGGCGCTTCAGGGCCGCGAGCGCCTCGACGCCTTCCGGCCCGGGCGCCGATTCAAGGAGAAACAGGTAGACGGACTTTCCGCTTTCGGAAGCCTGCCTGGCGAAAGGGCTGGCCGCTGCGGTCCTGGCGAACGCGGCGGCCGTCGTCACGAATGCGTGCGGCTTGAACCCCGCCGCCTTTTTTACCGCCCCGGCGATGTCGCTGGCGCTCGCCTCGCCGTCAAAGACCGCGTTGCCGCTCTGGATATAGGTTTTGACGTTTTCGCAGCCGAGACCATCGAGCGCGCTCGCAAAGAGTTTCATCGGCAGCCGGTTTCCGCCGCCGACATTGACGCCGCGAAGAAGGACGATCCGCCGGGTCATCGGACGGCCGTTTCGGCTTCCTCGCCGAGCCGGACGAGAAAGAGCGCCGACCCGTCCGTTTCGAGGATCGTGATCGAAGCGTTGCCGGGGCGGAAGGATATGACCGCCTCGTCGCCGGTCGCAGCGCCGACGGCGGCGTTGATCGCAACGAAATGCGTGAAGATCGCGCAATCGCCATCCTGCCGGACCAGCGTTTCAATGAGATCGTCGCGCCAGCGCTTGAGCGTCTCGCCAGCCTGCCGCCAGCCGCCGCTCATGACACTCATCAGCCATCGCTGCCGGTCGGCGGCGGCGACTCCCGGAGACGGAATTTCGGCGACCGCATGCACGATCTCAACGGCCGCGCCCCACCGCGCCGACAAGGGCGCCGCCGTCTCGCGCGCCCGCAGCAACGGACTGGATTTGACCGCGACCGGGCGCATCGCCGACAGGGCCGCCGCGGCGCGGTCCGCCTGCTTGCGGCCGAGATCCGAAAGACCGGGATCGTCCGCCTCCGTCCATTTCGCCGCGGCTTCGCCGTGACGGACGAGATAAAGCCGCCTCCGGTCAGCCATCGTCGCTTTTCTCCAGCAGGCAGGCATCGCCGTAGGAATAAAACCGGTAACCGCCGGCGATCGCATGGGCGTAGGCGCGCTTCATGCGCGCCGTACCTGAAAAAGCCGAGACAAGCATGAAAAGGGTTGAGCGCGGCAGGTGGAAATTCGTCAGGAGCGCATCGACGACCCTGAACCTGTAACCGGGCGTGATGAAGATCGCCGTTTCCCCGGTGAAAGGCCGCAGGACCCCGGTTTCGTTCGCCGCGCTCTCCAGCAGACGAAGGCTCGTCGTGCCGACCGCGACAATGCGCCCGCCGGCCGCCTTCGCCGCGTTGATGCGCGCGGCCTGACCGGGCGTGATCTCGCCCCATTCCGCATGCATTAAATGATCGTTCGTGTCGTCCGCGGTGACGGGAAGAAATGTGCCGGCGCCGACATGCAGCGTTATGGTCTCGGTCTCGACGCCCGCGTCTTTCAATCGCTCAAATAGCGACGGGGTGAAATGCAGCCCGGCGGTCGGCGCAGCGACGGAGCCTTCTTCGCGCGCGAAGATCGTTTGGTAAGAATTTCTATCTTCCGCCGACAACGCGCGCTTGCGCGCAATATAAGGCGGCAGAGGCGGCGCGCCGATCTCGGCGAGGCGCTGATCAAATTGGTCGCCCGCGATGTTGAACCGCAAGATCGCTTCGGCGCCGTCGCGCGCTTCGACCCGCGCCGAAAAATTCTCATGGAATGAAATGACGTCGCCGGCCTTCACGCGCTTTCCCGGCCGGACAAAAGCCTTCCATCGCGCGCCGCCGGCGTCATCCTGAAGCCGCTTGATGAGCGTGACGTCAATCCCGATCGGATCGCCGCCCGCCCTCGACCTGCGGCGCCCCTCCAGCTGCGCCGGAATGACTTTCGTGTCGTTAAGGACAAGCATGTCGCCCCGCCTTAACAGCCGCGGCAGATCGGCGACGGTAAAGTCGCCGAAAGCGCCGGCGTCGACATGAAGAAGGCGCGCAGAATCGCGCGGCGACGCCGGTCTGAGGGCGATCCGGTCTTCGGGGAGCTGAAAATCGAACTCGTCGACGCGCATGGCGCGTGTCTAGCCAAGGCGCGCCCGCAAAGCCAGCGCGCCCGGCAACCTAGCTCCAGGGCCCGAATTTCTTGTTGGATGGAAATCCCTTCGGCGCAATCCTGCCTGCCTGCGCGCGCTTGCCGACATAGGATTTCCAGTCGTCGATCGTTTGCACGCGGCCTGACCGGTCGACCCATGTCAGGCCGTCCTTTTTCGTAAAGGATTTCACATCCGACAATCCGCCGGACTGGAATTTCTGAATGGCGACGCCTTTGCCGCGCGACATCTCAGGAAGCTCGCCGATGGAAAAGACGAGAAACTTCTTGTTCTCGCCGACGCTTGCAACGAGGTCGCCTTCGACCGGGCGACAGACGCACGCTTCCGCATCCGATGACACGTTCAGAACCTGCTTGCCCTTGCGCGTCGATGAAAGACAATCCTCCTCCCTCACGATAAAGCCGTGGCCGGTCGTCGCCGCGACGATGAACTTGCGCTCGCCCTTGTAAAGGAACGCAGACGTCACCGTCTGGTCGTTGCCGAGATCAAGCATCAGGCGGATCGGCTCGCCATGGCCGCGGCCGCCGGGAAGGTCCTTCACATCGAGCGTATAGAACTTGCCGTCAGTGCCGAATAGCATGAGCTTGTCGGTCGTCATCGCATGAAGGACGAAACCTTCGTCGTCGCCTTCCTTGTATTTGATGTCGGCTGCATCCTCGACATGGCCTTTCATCGTCCGCACCCACCCCTTTTCGGAGAGGATGACGGTGACGGGTTCCTTTTCGATCAACTGCTCGAAGTTGATTTCCTCTGCGGCCGGCGCATCCTCGACGCTGGTGCGCCGCTTGCCGACTTCCGACTTCGGATCAAAGATCTTCCGAACCTCGCGCAGTTCCTCCGCGATTTTCCGCCATTGCGCGTCGTCTGATTTCAAAAGCGCCTGAAGCTCCTTCTGCTCCTTCTTGAGGTCTGCGTGCTCGCTCTTGATCTCCATTTCCTCAAGCTTGCGCAGGTTTCGAAGGCGCATGTTCAAGATCGCTTCCGCCTGCGTGTCAGACAACCTGAACTTTTTGATTAATTCCCCTTTTGGATCATCCTCATAGCGAATGATCCTGATCACCTCATCGAGATTAAGATAGGCGACAAGGAGACCGTCGAGAATTTCAAGGCGTTCGGCGATCTTCCGGAGGCGGTGATTCGTGCGGCGGACGAGCACGTCCTTGCGGTGGTCGTTATAGGCGACGAGCGCGTCGCGCAGGCCCATAACCCGCGGCGCGCCTGTCGCGTCGAGCACGTTCATGTTGAGCGGGAAGCGGCTTTCAAGCTCCGTCTGACGGAAAAGGCTTTCCATCAGCGCAGCGGGGTCGATCGTGCCGGCGCGCGGTTCAATGATGAGCCGAACATCCTCCGCGCTTTCGTCGCGGATATCCGCAACGGCGGGAAGCTTCTTGTTTTGAATGAGCTCTGCAATGCGCTCGATCAGCTTCGATTTCTGGACCTGGAACGGTATTTCG
>CALKYG010000081.1 GCA_938003575.1 uncultured Alphaproteobacteria bacterium | reverse complement strand
GATAAGCGTCATTTCCAGCGTCGGAATTCTCCTCTTCCCGCTATTTGTGCTGCAAAGTTTTGTCTATCGTGGAGCGAGCATTCTGAACCGGTTTTCGGGAAACGATTTCTTAATTGACCTTTCCGTGATGATAACCTGCTTTGCGATCGTCGCCGCCGCCCTCGTCGCGCGTGTGCGCAAAATCTACTATTCCAGCAGATAATCAGGCCGTCTGCGGCTTCAAGCCCGGCCTTTCCGTGAAATTAACCACGCGAATGTAGCGTTCGCCCGCTGGCAGTTCGGGAAGCAAACATGAGTCGCATATCCGCCAATACCGGGGAGCTTTCAAAACAATCGGGCGCACGGCTGATGGCGATGGCGCTCGCCGCAGGCGTCGGCGTCGTCGCCGTCATCTTCGGCGCATTCGCCTTCAATTACGATCAGACCGCCCGTCGTCTCCGAAAGGCGGAGATCGAGAATTACATGCAGGCTGTCGGACGCACCACTGCATGGGGCGTTGATAAATGGCTGGCCGAACGCGAGCATCTGATCGAGAGTCTCGCAAACGAATTCTCGACGCATGGGAACGACGATCATGTCATCGAGGACCTGAAGGAGAGCGTGTATCAGAACACCTTCGTATGGACCTATTACGGAGAAACCGACGGCGTCTTTCACATCTGGCCGCTCGACCCCTCGCTGCCCGCCGATTATGACCCGCGGACGCGTCCCTGGTACCTCCAGGCGGTCGCCAAGGGCGACGTGACTTTCACTGAACCTTACCTCGACATTTCAACGCAAGTTGAAACGGTGACGGCGGCGATGCCGGTTCAGCACAACGGCCGCCTCGCGGGCGTCGTCGCGGCTGATTTCACCACCGAACAGTTGAGCCGGATACTTGCAGAAACGAAACTGGGCGGCCTTGGGCATGTTTTCCTTGTTTCCGCCGACGGCGTCGTACTATCTCATCCCGACACGTCGAAGAACGGCCGCAAAATCAGCGATTGGCTCACTGGCGCCAAACTCGATTCCGAGAGCTCGATGCAGTTGGTGTCGGAAGAAGGCGCTGGAAAATTCCTGACTTTCGCGCGCGCGTCCGAAAACCCTACCGTAGACTGGCGTCTCGCACTCGTTGTTGACGAACAGGCGGCGTTCGCAGGGCTTGCAGAGTTTCGCAAGTCAGCGGCGATCGCAGCGCTGGCGGCGATAATATTGACTGTCTTCATTCTCGGGTTCGTCATTCATCGGGTGCTTGTGCGGCCGCTTATTCTCGCCCGGACGGCGGCAGACGCCGCAAATGCGGCGAAGTCTGAGTTCCTTGCGTCGATGAGCCATGAGATCCGAACCCCCATGAACGGCGTTCTCGGAATGGCGGAAGTCCTGTTGAAGACCAATCTCGATCAGCGCCAGCGTGAGCTGACGTCGATTATCGTATCCTCAGGGGGCGCCCTGATGACGGTCATCAACGACATTCTGGATTTCTCAAAGATGGAGGCGGGCAAACTCAATCTGAGCCCGCGGCCCTTCAATTTCCGCCAGATGATCTATGATGTTGCAACGCTCATGCAGGCGCGCGCACTTGAGAAGGATCTCGAGCTTGTCGTTCGCTATTCCCCGAATCTGCCGGAGGGCGTCGTCGCCGATGAGGCGCGCCTTCGCCAGGTGATCGGCAACCTGATCGGCAATGCGGTCAAATTCACCGAGCATGGCTACATCATGATCAATGTCACCGGCGAACGCATTGGCGACGACGCCGAACTCGTCGTCAGCGTCGTCGACACCGGCATCGGCATCCGCAAGGATGACATCCCGCGCATGTTCGAGAAGTTCGAACAGGCGGACGGTTCGAATACGCGCCGCTTCGGCGGTACCGGGCTGGGCTTGGCCATTTGCCGGAATCTCGTCGAGCTTATGGGCGGAGACATCGGCGCTGAAAGCGAATTCGGAAAAGGATCTCGCTTCTGGTTCAAAATCAAGGCGCCGATCGACCACAAGATCAAGGCGATGCCGAGCGTCACCGAAGCGACATTTGAAGGCGCCAGGCTGCTCGCAGTTGATGACAACAGCGTCAATCGTCGCGTCATCGAGGAGCTGGCGGAGGGTTGGGGCTTAAAGGCCGTTGTTGTCGACGGACCATCCACTGCCCTGAGCGCGCTGGAAGAGTCTGTTTCGAAGGGCGAGCGCTTCCATGTCATTTTGATGGACTATCAGATGCCTGACGAGGATGGCGGATCGCTGACGCGCCGCATTCAGCGCGATGCGCGATTTGCAGATATTCCTGTCGTCCTCCTCTCCTCTGTTGACAATGCGCAATTCGAGAAGGATTCGGTCGGCGCCAAATTTGTCACGGCTCTGTCAAAGCCCGTTCGCCCATCACAACTGATGGATGTGCTTGCGCGCATCCTCGTCGATGACGCCGCGCTTTCGGTATCGCGCGTCGCCCAGAAGATGAGCGAGCCGCAATGCAAACCGGACGTGAGGCCGGCGGACCATCGCCCGAGAATTCTCGTCGCGGAGGACAATGTGGTGAACCAGCTGGTCGTCACCAACCTCATTCCTTCGGCCGATTATGAAGTCATAATCGCGGAAAACGGACGGCGAGCGGTCGAGCTCTTTCAGTCGATACGCCCGGCGGCCATTCTTATGGATCTTTCGATGCCGGAGATGGACGGCTACGAAGCGACCCGGCGAATCCGCGAGATCGAAGCGGAGCGGCGCATGCAAAGAACGCCGATCATCGCCGCAACCGCGCATGTGCTTGAGGAGGACCGCGACCGGTGCCGCCTTGCGGGCATGAACGACTTCCTGCCGAAGCCGATTCGCAAGCAACAGCTCGACGAACTGCTCGGCAAGTGGGTTGACGACGCCATCGCGTGGGACGAAGCGGCTTCGGCATAAAAGAGCGGACGATCTCGTGATCGCCCGCATAGGTCAAGTTTCCCCGACAGACTGACAAATCAGCTGTTCAGCAGTGGCAGTCTCGATTGCGCGGCCGCGTATGACGTGAGCTCAGCGCCGACAAGGACGCCATTGCGGTCATTGTCGTTCGCGATGAATCTCTCAAGCTCGACGGCGACGAATTCATGGCGTGCAAGACGTTCATCGTCGCCGGCGGCGAAATCAAATTCGCGGTCCGCGTTCGAGCGGATCGCACTCTTCGCCTTAGCGGTGAGATCCGACTTCCGCGTGGACGGAAGCGATACCGTCTGCACGCCGTCACCGTCGTCGAGTGACGCAAATCCATTGAGGTTGGCCAGTTCGGCGGTCACGACGGCGAGAATCACATATTCGTCCCTGTCGAGATCGCCGTCATTGTTCAGATCGGCGCGGTCAAACAGGCGCGCCGCATTTCGGGCGGCGGCGTCGGCCTCAAGCTTTGCCGCCGCTGCGCCGTAGGCGGGCGCCTGCGAAACTGAAGCGCTCGTAACGAGCCCCGCTCCCGCCGCAATCACAGCGGCGAGGCCTGAAAATGCAGCCTTTTGTACGAACGCGACGACCATGGCGTTTCTCCCTCGAAATAATTCGATGGTGAGAAACTGGCCGCCCAAAGGGGCTCATTAACGAAGGAATCGGGGATTTGTTTAGGCGAATGGGGCGAAATTCGGTCGAATTGGGCCTCTGCGCCTTATTCCGCCGGCGCATGGACCCCGTTCTTGATCGCCGCCCACCGGCTCTTCAGTCGGGCGGAGGTCATCCGTGAACCGTCAGGAGACCAGCCCGGCGGGCCGAGCGTGTACCCGAGGACATCCCTCAGCGATCGCGCCGATGCGAGGTCCGTGATAAGGCCGATCCATTCATGGAATGCGATAACGAGCGGATTGAACGTGCCAAGATTCTTCACAATGCCGTATCGCGGCTTTTCCGCATCATCTTCCGGCACAAAAGTGCCGAACATCTTGTCCCAAATAATAAGCACGCCGGCGTAATTGGCGTCGAGATATTTCGGATTTGTCGCATGATGGACCCGATGATGGCTCGGCGTATTGAACAGGATTTCAAAAGGACCCATTCGCTCAATCATCTCGGTGTGAATCCAGAACTGGTAGATTAGATTGATGCCGAACACGAAGGCCAGCATCGCCGGATGAAAGCCGAGGAGCACGAGCGGCGTCTTGAAGATTATTCCGTTGACGACCGTGCCGGTCCAGGTCTGTCGCAACGCCGTCGACAGATTGTAATGCTGTGAGGAATGATGGACGACGTGGGTCGCCCAGAACAGGCGGCGTTCGTGTGCGATGCGGTGCAGCCAGTAATATCGAAAATCGTCAAGAACGAAACAAAGGGCGACGGCCCACCAGGTATTGGGAATATCGATCAGTCTGTACTGGTAAACGTAGGACCAGACTGCGCTGAGCAGCGCCAGCCCCCCGAAATGCGGGATGATCTCGCTTCCCATCCCCATGATGAGGCTCGCCGCCGTATCGCGCGTCTCGTACCGGCCGCGCCCGGTGAGCTTCCACGCCGCCAGTTCGACGAGAATCAGCAGGATGAAAACAGGGACAGCCAGTTTGACGACGTCGGGAAATACCATGGACGTGACTATAATCGTGCGCCGGCGAGCCGCAAAACCCATTGTTCAGCGTCGGCCGCGTCCGGCGCTGCAAGCTTGACCGAGCGGAGCGCGGGCTCCCCGGTTCGGAATATGATGACCGCTCCGTGACGTTC
>CALKYG010000080.1 GCA_938003575.1 uncultured Alphaproteobacteria bacterium | reverse complement strand
GCTTTGGCTGATGGGGGCCGGCCTTGCCGGACTTGGCTTTGCGGCGCGCCGCAAGAAAGCCTGATCGCTCCGGACGAGATTGTTGAAAGGGCCCGCTCCGGCGGGCCCTTTTGTTTCATTCTCGTCTGGTTTGACACTCCGCCGGCCGGCGGCTAGAAGCCCGGCCTTCATGACGGGTGGCGCGCAAAGCCGCCGTTGCAATCGCCGCGAGGAATGAGCCTCCCGGCCGGCGCGCGCTGAAGCGAGGACAAGTGACTAAACGCCTGAACGCCAAATACAAAATCGACCGCCGGGTTGGCGAAAACATCTGGGGTCGCCCGAAGTCTCCGATCAACAAGCGCGAAACCGGCCCCGGCATGCACGGCGGCCAGCGCAAGGCCAAGATATCAGACTACGGTCTTCAGCTGCGCGCCAAGCAAAAGCTCAAGGGTTATTACGGCAACATCTCCGAGCGTCAGTTCGAAAAGATCTACCTTGAAGCCATCCGCCGTCGCGGAAACACGGCTGAACACCTGATCGGACTGCTCGAAAGCCGCCTCGATGCAATCGTTTACCGCGCGAAATTCGTTCCGACGGTCTTCGCCGCCCGACAGTTCATCAATCACGGCCACGTCAAGGTGAACGGCCGCCGGACGAACATTCCGTCCTTCCGCTGCAAGGCGGGCGATGTCATCGAAATCCAGGAAAAATCGAAAAACATGGCGCTGGTTCTTGAAGCGCTCCAGAGCGCTGAACGCGACATTCCTGACTATGTGGAAGTCGATCCGAAAAAGATGACGGCGACCTTGATCCGCGTGCCGGAACTCGCAGAAGTTCCCTACGCGGCGAAGATGGAACCCAACCTCGTCGTTGAATATTATTCATCCTGACATTCAATTGATGCAAATGAAAAAGCCGCCCGTCAGGGCGGCTTTTTTGTTTGTGCGGCGACAGTTTTTCGAGTCTTCTATTCGCCCAATTTTGACTTCAGATCACGGATCAATGCATCAATGCCTGCGGCGCCGCCGCCGTTATTTGCAATGACCGACTTGAATGTCGACTGCTGCTCGATCGCAAGCCATACGCCGGAGGCTCCGGCGTCGACGATCGACTGCTTGCCGTCAGCCGCGCGATAGACGCGCCAATGAACGACCAGATCGGCGTACTGGCTGCCGGGCTTCGCATTGACGACCTTTGAATTGACGATGAAATCGCGATCGCTGCGATCGACACTGTCGGTCACCTCAAGCGATTCGCCCGAATAGGGGTCAAGCGTCGATTGATAGACGGTCGTCGCGTATTTACGGAACAACGGCAGATATTCCGCCATCTGCGCATCGCTCGCCTGGCGCACATACGGGCCGAGTGCGAACCGGGCGACGCGGTTCATATCGACATATTTGTCGACAAGCTTTTCGATGCCGGCGTTACGCGCCGCCAGATCCGGCGCCGCGAAGACGCCGTTCGCGTCGACAAGGATTTCAGCGACGAATTTTTCCGCCGCATCATCGGCGCGCGCCGGCGTCGCGATAAGCGACACGGATGCGATCGCTGCCGCGGCAAGACGATATAAGGACGAAGCGCCATTCATCGATTTAGACATGGGCGGTATTGCTTCCTATTCAAGGTCGTCGAATTCTTCAAACTCGCCGATGTCGGGCAGATCGCTGTAATCGACCTTGCCGTTGGCGATCTCTCGTTTGCGGGCCTGCAAGTAAAAGCTGCGGAATGAAGCGTAATAGTCGAGGGACTTGCTCTCGATCTCCGCAAGCGGGTCCAGAAACTGTTCGCGTGCGGATACGCCGCCGACTCCCGCCCTGGTGTAGCGCGCGATATCGGCGGGCGGCGTGCGAACGTAAAACAGGGGATCCATGCCGATCTGCACGATCTGTCCAAAGCCGTCGCGACCGGTCGATGGGCCGACAAGGGGCAGAAAGAGATAGGGACCTGAATCAATTCCCCATACGGCGAGCGTCTGACCAAAATCCTCGCCATGCGCCGGAATGCCGATTTGCGCGGCAGGATCGGCGAAGCCGCCGGCGCCGATCGTTGAATTGACGACAAAGCGCGACAGCGTTTCGCCCGCTCGCCCGAATTCACCCTGGAGGACATCGTTGACGAAGACGCCGGGCGCTCGAAGGTTGGCGAGAAACCGCCGAATGCCGCGGCGGCCCGATTTCGGCGTCGTCGCGCGGTACCCTTTCGCCGCCGGGACCAGAAGGGTCCGGTCGAGAAAGAGATGTGCGGAGAACATCGACCGATTGAAACCTTCCCAAGGGTCGGAGACGGCGCCGGAATCAGCGGCGGCGACAGCGTTGTCGATATCCGATGGGTCGACAGTCTCACCGGCCGGCGACGTGTCGCCGACCACCCCCTGCGCGGCGGCGCCGGCAATCAGGAACGCCGCCGCGACGCCAATCGCCAAAATTCCTTTTCCCAAGCGATACGCCATCAACCTGCCCCTCAGCGCCGGACCATATCCGACGCATTCAATAAATGCGGCCAAGATTGGCGGGATTGCGGCCGACTGTCCATGCGGGCGCCCGGGGTCTGGCGGCATGGTGATCACTTGCCTCTATATAAGGATATGTTTATATTTCGACGCAAAGCAGGGCGACACGATGAATCTCGACGGCATCCTCAATGTTTTCCGGGCCATCGGCGAGGAAACGCGCCTCAGGATCATGGCTTTGTTGACGCGGGGCGAACTGACTGTCAGCGAAATCACCCAAATACTCGGGCAGAGCCAGCCGCGCGTGAGCCGGCACCTGAAAATCCTGACGGACGCCGGTCTCGTCGAGAAATTCCGCGAGGGATCGTGGATGTTCTATCGGGTGACCGCAAGGCCGCCGGAGGCGACGGACGCGATCCTCGGGGCGGTTGAAGCGCTCAATGGTTCGGGGGACCGCGTCGTTGCGCGCGACGGCGACCGGTTTGATCAAAGCCGCCAGGCGCGCGCGGCGAGCGCCGCGGCCTATTTCGAAAAGAACGCCGCTGAATGGGACACCGTTCGAGGCCTTCAAATTGAAGAGGCGACCGTCGAAAAGCGCATGCGCGCCCTCGTCGAAGGCGAGAAGGGCGGACTCTTTATCGACATTGGAACCGGCACCGGACGCATGCTGACGGTTTTCGCCGACGCCTATGAAGAAGGGGTCGGCTATGATCTGTCGCGTGAAATGCTGGCGGTTGCGCGCGCAAACCTTGAAAAGGCCGGCGTCGCGCATGCGCAGGTCCGTCACGGCGACTTGTTTTCGCTTCCCGTAGAGACGTCGACCGCGGATATAGTCTGCATTCACCATGTTCTACACTTCCTTGCAGAGCCCGGCGCCGCCGTGCGCGAGGCGTCAAGGCTCCTGAAGCCCGGCGGCGCTCTCATCATTTCGGATTTCGCGCCGCATGAAATAGAGCTACTCCGTGCGGAGCACGCGCATCGCCGGCTCGGGTTCCCGGACGATGAGGTCGCATCATGGTGCGCAGCCTGCGGTCTCGATCTTGAAAAGATTGAAACGCTGTCGCCCGAGACCGGAAAAGGCGCGCTTACCGTCAAAATATGGCTTGCACGAGCGCCCCGCACCGTCCGGAAATTGAAAAAGCGCGTCGCATAATCGAGGAATTTTTCGTGTCAGATCTTCACGTGTCATTCGAGTTCTTTCCCCCAAAGTCGGAAGCGATGCAGCAGAAGCTGTGGGCGGCGGTTGAAAAGCTGAAGCCGCTGGCTCCCGACTTCGTTTCGGTCACTTACGGCGCCGGAGGCTCGACGCGCGAGCGCACGCACGAAACCGTCTCTCGCATCATAAAAGACGCCGCTCTGCCTGTTGCAGCCCATTTGACCTGCCTCGCGGCGACACGATCGGAGCTTGCTGACGTCCTGAAGGGTTACTGGGCGTCCGGCGTCCGGCACATCGTCGCGCTTCGCGGCGATCCGCCGGGCGGACCCGGCGAGCGCTATATTGCGCATCCGGACGGCTATGCGAATGCGGCCGAACTCGCCGCCGGGGCGCGAAAGATTGCTGATTTCGAAATCAGCGTCGGCTGCTATCCGGAAAAACATCCGGACAGCCCGACAGCCGCCGCCGATATCGACATGCTTAAACGCAAAGTCGACGCCGGCGCATCGCGCGGGATCACCCAGTTCTTTTACGACAACGACGTCTATTACCGCTTTCTCGATCGTGTTCGCGCGGCGGGCGTTGAAATACCGATCGTGCCCGGGATCATGCCGATCACGAATTTCGCCGGCGTCCGCAAAATGGCTGACACGACAGGCGCGACGATACCAGGCCGCCTCGTAAAGCTGTTCCAAAATCTGGACGAGGACCCTTCAACGCGCCAGCTCATCGCCGCGACAGTCGCGGCTGAACAATGTCTTGCGCTCGCCGAACAGGGCGTCAAGCATTTTCACTTCTACACGCTCAACAGGGACGATCTCGCTTACGCTCTTTGCACGATGCTCGGCGTCAGGCCGAAAGCGCAGGCCAAACAGGCGGGCGCCGCTGCATGACCCGCCCCATATTCGTCAATGTCGGCGAGCGGACGAACGTCACCGGCTCGGCGAAGTTCCGCAAGCTGATCAAAGAAGAAAAATACGATGAGGCGCTGGCGGTCGCGCGCCAACAAGTTGAAGCCGGGGCCCAGGTCATCGACGTCAACATGGACGAGGGCATGCTGGACGGCGTTGCGGCGATGCGCCGCTTCTTGCGCCTGACCGCATCAGAGCCGGATATTTCCAGGGTTCCGATCATGATCGATTCCTCGAAATGGGAGGTGATCGAAGAGGGCCTGAAAAACGTCCAGGGCAAAGCGATCGTCAACTCCATCTCGCTGAAAGAGGGTGAGGACGCATTCATTCGCCACGCGAAGAAGGTCATGCGCTATGGGGCGGCCTGCGTCGTAATGGCGTTCGATGAAAAGGGTCAGGCCGATACGGCGCAACGCAAAATCGAGATTTGCGAACGGTCTTACAGAATTCTGGTCGACAAGGTCGGCTTTGCGCCGGACGATATCATTTTCGATCCGAATATTTTCGCCGTGGCGACCGGCATTGAGGAACACAACAATTACGCCGTCGATTTCATCGAGGCGACTCGCTGGATCAAGCAGAACCTGCCGGGCGCCCGGGTTTCCGGCGGGGTCTCGAACATTTCCTTTTCATTTCGCGGCAACGAGCCGGTGCGTGAGGCGATGCATTCCGTCTTTCTTTATCACGCCGTCAGGGCGGGGATGGACATGGGAATCGTCAATGCGGGCCAGCTTTCAATCTATGACGAAATTCCGGCGTCACTCCGCGATCCGGTGGAAGACGTCATTCTCAACCGCCGGCCCGACGCGACGGAGCGCCTTCTTGAAACCGCCGAACGGTTCAAGGGCGAAGCCGGACGGAAATCGGAGAACGATCTCTCGTGGCGCAATGCGCCGGTTGAGGAGCGCCTCAGGCATGCGCTCGTCAAGGGAATCACCGAATTCATTATCGTCGATACGGAGGAGGCGCGCATCAAGCTCGGCCGGCCTCTTCATGTGATCGAGGGGCCGCTAATGGACGGCATGAACGTCGTCGGCGATCTCTTCGGATCGGGTAAGATGTTTCTGCCCCAGGTCGTGAAGTCCGCGCGGGTGATGAAGCAATCCGTGGCGTATTTGACGCCTTTCATGGAAAGGGAAAAGAAAGAGCAGGGGCTCGCGCAGGGAAAGCCGAACGGGACGATCCTCATGGCGACCGTCAAAGGCGACGTCCACGATATCGGGAAGAACATCGTCGGCGTCGTGCTTCAGTGCAACAATTACGAGGTGATTGATCTCGGCGTCATGGTTCCCGCCGACAGGATTCTTGCTGAAGCGAAAAAGCGAGGCGTCGATATCATTGGTCTTTCGGGGCTTATCACGCCAAGTCTTGATGAAATGAGGCACGTCGCAGCGGAAATGAACCGGCAGGGTTTTGACATTCCCCTGCTGATCGGCGGCGCAACGACGAGCAGGCCGCATACGGCGGTCAAGATCGCGCCGAACTATGACAAGGGCGTCGTCTACGTCACAGACGCGAGCCGGGCGGTCGGCGTCGCGGGCGCGCTGATGTCGCCTGAGCGGAAGACGAATTACCTGGCGGAAATTCGCGATGAATATGCGCGCATCCGGGACCAGCACGAAAAGGGACGCGAACGAAATCCGCGCATTCCGCTCGCCGAGGCGAGGGCGAAAGCGCTGAAAACAGACTGGACCCGTTATGACCCGCCGGCGCCGTCGTTCACCGGCGTCAGGGCGTTTCGCAACTATGATCTCAAGACTCTTGCCGACTTTATCGACTGGACGCCTTTCTTCGCATCCTGGGAGCTGGCGGGAAAATATCCGCGCATACTGGACGACGCTGTCGTGGGAGAGCCGGCGCGCGCGCTTTTTGCGGACGCGCAAAATCTGCTGAAGGAGATCATCGCCGGCGGGCGCCTTGCCGCGCACGGCGTCGTCGGTTTCTGGCCGGCGAACGCGGTAGGCGATGATGTCGAGCTTTATGCTGATGAAAGCCGGGATGCTCCGATCGCGGTGTTGCACGGACTGCGGCAGCAGCTCTCAAAACGCGAAGCGACGTCGCCGAACTATTGCCTTTCGGATTTCGTGGCGCCGAAGGAATCAGGCAAGCGGGACTATATCGGGGCTTTCGCCGTCACGGCCGGCGACGGCGAGGAAGCGCTCGCGGCGTCGTTTGACCGGGCCAACGACAATTATTCGGCCATCATGTCTAAGGCCCTCGCAGACCGGCTGGCCGAGGCGTTCGCCGAGCATCTCCACGCGCGCGTCAGGCGGGAATTATGGGGCTACGCCAAGGATGAGACGTTAACCGCCTCAGAGATGATCGACGAGAAATATCGCGGCATTCGCCCGGCGCCCGGTTACCCGGCGCAGCCCGATCACACTGAAAAGGCGACCTTGTTCCGGCTGCTCGACGCCGGCGCCAACGCAGGAATGTCGTTGACCGAAAGTTTCGCCATGTCGCCTCCCGCGTCTGTTTCGGGGCTTTATTTCAGCCACCCGGACGCTCTCTATTTCGGCGTCGGCCATATCGGAAAAGATCAGGTGGAGGACTATGCTCGCCGCAAGTCAATAAGCGTTGGCGAAGCCGAAAAATGGCTTTCGCCGATACTCGCCTACGACGCCTAGGATTCAGGGACGAAGCACGCCGGCGAGGAAGAGGGCCGCCGCCATCATGCCTGCGCCGCAAGCAAGACCCATCAGGGTTATACGCAACTGATCAAAGAGCGCGCTCATCCTTGGTCCCCTTGCCAGCGCCGAATACCTCGGCCCCGAGGATATTAACGGTCCCGGCTCGCGGCCACGCAAGCGCGGCGATGGAGCGGCTGCGCATCACGTGCGCGTGGTTGACGGTAAGACCCGGCGACTCCTCGTCAAAATATTTTTCCCCAATGTTCCAGCCTTCGCAGCGAATCGCAGGTCGGCCCGCCTAGCGGGAATGCCGGGGCGCGGCTAATCAGGTTTCGTCAAAAGGGAACCGGACATTGGGCATTTGGGAACGGATCGGCGAAGCGATCGAGGAAGCGCACAAGCGCACGCTCGGCTCGGCCCTTGATGCATTTGTTGCGATGAAGGCCCGCCGCGATGAGGCGGCGTTTTCGATCGCGCTGATCGCTCTTTCGGCGAAAATCGCGCGCGCGGACGGCTTCGTGACCGACAATGAGGTCGCCGCCTTCCGGAAATTCTTCGACTACCCCGCCGCGGAAGAATCAAAGGTGCGGATGGTTTTCGATCTGGCCAAGCAGGATATCGCCGGATTTGATCATTATGTCCGGCAGGTTGCGAGGATTTTTGAGGATGATCCGATCGTTCTCGAGGATGTAATCGATTGCTTGCTCTATGTCGCGCTCGCAGACGGGCAGGCGCATCCGCAAGAGCTGGGGCTGCTTGAGAGCGCCGCCGAGACGTTCAAGCTGAAGCCGGGCGCATGGCGGCGATTGAAGGCGGCGCATCTTGGTCAGGACCGCGACGACCCGTATCTCATCCTCGGCGTGGATCATCAGGTCGACGATGCGCGCCTCCGGGAAAGGTATCGCGAGCTGATGCGTGAAAATCACCCGGACGCGCTGATCGCGCGGGGCGTGCCGCCGGGCCTTGTAAAGATCGCCGAGAACCGCACCGCCGCCATCAACGCGGCCTATGAGCGGATACTGGCCGAGAGAACGCGTTAACCAAGCGTCCCTTTGGCCTTATTTTCGCTTAACAGGTGGGCCTTATCATCAAAATGAGGCGAAGCGCCTCCGGAATCGGCCGGCGACCAGCCGAGAGTGCTGGACAGCGCTTGCAGACAGCTTAGACTGTTCTGAGCTTTTTGGGGTGCAATTGTTGGGTGTCCGCGTGGAAGTGACGGAAAAACCTGAGGGAAAGGCGATCGCCAAGCGCGATGACCGTGACCTCACAGGGGCGGTGGACATAATCCTTTTCCTCGCCATTCTCGTTTTTTCGTCGGTTGCTCTCCTGGCGCTCGCCCTCGCGGCCCCCCTCGCAATCGCCGCAACGGCGATCGCCGGCGCGCTTTCGGCGTTGACCGCGCGCGGCGTAAAGCGGAGCGGCTGGCGGGAAGCGGGCGTCTGACGCCATTTGATCATCCGAGATTGATGAGGTCGCCGGACAGGCGTAATCGAGTGTGGCGTCGGCGAATGACGCCGTCACATACGCCGGCTGGAAGCGGGGGTTTTTCTGGCCGCGCGCGAGCTGATTGTTCTACTTGTCCTTTGCCTCGCATGGGGCTTTCACTATGTCGTCATCAAAACGGCGGTCGGCGAAGTGCCGCCGATTTTTTACGCCGCCATGCGTATGCTCCTGGTCGCGGCCGTTCTGGCGCCGTTCCTCCGCTGGCGGCCGGGCAAGATGCGAACAGTGCTTCTTGCCGCGCTTTGTTTCGGCGCATTCAATTACGCGCTGCTCTTCAGCGGGCTCAGTCTCGCAACGGCGTCAGCAAGCGCCATCGCCAACCAGCTCTATGTGCCGTTCGCCACGATCCTCTCGGTCGTTTTTCTTAAGGAAACGATCGGTTGGCGGCGCATCGCGGGAATCTCGCTCGCCTTCGCCGGAGTCGGCGTCATTGCAATCAGCCGGGACCAGGATGTCGAGGGCGCCCGCATCGGGATCGGCGTCGGCCTTGTAGCGGCCGCGACTTTCGTCGAGGCGAGCGGATCTATTCTCGTAAAGAAGGCGTCCGGATTTAAGCCGTGGGAGCTTCTCGCCTGGTTCGGCCTCGTCGGGGCTCCCTTTCTGTTTGCGATCTCCTTTGCATTGGAAAGCGGACAGCTTGAAGCGCTCGCATCGAGCGACAGGCATGTCGTCTTCGGCGCCATCCTCTACTCATCGCTCGTGTCATCGGTGTTCGGCCATAGCGCCTATTACTGGCTGATCCAGCGTCGCCCGATTTCCGAAGTCGCGTCATCGACCTTACTGACGACCTTCTTTGCGGTCGCGTTTTCCGTCGCGATTCTCGGCGAACCGTTTACATTCGCGTTTGCGATTGGCGGCGTCATGACGCTCATAGGGGTCGGCGTCGTCGTGCTGCGCGCGCCGGCGGCGGCGCCTGAACCCGGGGCGCCGGAAGCAGTGGTGATCGGAGCCGCTGAGGAGACCCCGCTAAGGAGATGAAGGCATCATGAAGGTGAATCCGACCGAAAAGCCCTCGCCGAATTTCGATGAACGCGGCCGGACGGTCGACATGATCATCATCCACTATACCGGGATGAAAACCGCGTCTGAAGCGATCGAACGGCTTTGCGACCCGGCGTCAAAAGTCTCTAGCCATTATGTCGTCGAGGAGAACGGCTCGGTCCATGCGCTCGTGCCTGAGGAAAAGCGCGCGTGGCACGCCGGGGCCAGCTCTTGGAAAGGCGAGAGCGATATCAACGCGCGCTCGATCGGAATCGAAATCGTCAATCCCGGACATGAATGGGGCTATCGCAAGTTCCCGGCCAAGCAGATTGACGCTGTCATCGCGCTCATCAGCGACATCAACCAGCGGCATGCGGTTTCGCCGTCAAGGGTGCTCGGCCATTCCGACGTCGCGCCGCACCGAAAGGAAGATCCGGGCGAGTTGTTTCCATGGGGCAAGCTCGCTGCGTGCGGGCTCGCGGTCGGCCGTTACAAAGGACTGGAGGATCCTTCGATATCCTATGACGACGCGCTCGCCCTGTTGCGCGGGATCGGATATGACGCGCCTGACAAGGCGCACGCCGCCGCGCTTGTGGCGTTTCAGCGCCGTTTTTGCCCGGAAGCGCTTGCGCAGGGTTTCTGTCCGCTGACCAAGGCGGCGCTCAAATGGGCGGCCGAGCGGATGGCGTGAGCCGAATTACGCGTAGGCTCGCCGCTTGTAGGAGTCTTTCGTCGGAACGGTTTTCGCCGCCTTTTCGAGCTCTTGCTGCTTGATCGCCTCCTTTGCGATCACATGCTTGAACGCGCCAAGCGACTTTTCCCAACTGGCCAGAATCGCATCGGCGAGCGGCGAATTTGTCTCGCGCAAATGGCGTTCGATCAGCGGCTTCAGCCGTTTTTCGGCGTCGCCCCCTACCGGGAAGGCGGCGATCGTGTCGAGGTTCGCGTAATCGTCGAATCGGTTTTCAGGATCGAAGACGAACGCTTCGCCGCCGGTCATCCCCGCGCCGAAATTGAATCCGATCGAACCGAGGACGGCCACGGCGCCGCCGGTCATGTATTCGCAACCGTTTGCGGAACAGCCCTCGACCACCGCGGTCGCGCCGGAATTCCTGACCGCAAAACGCCCGCCGGCGCGGCCGGCGGCGAAGAGCGCTCCCGACGTTGCGCCATAAAGGCAGGTGTTGCCGATGATCGCCTGCCCGGCTCGCACCGGCGGACCGGAAGGCGGACGAATGACGATCGTCGCGCCCGACAGCCCCTTGCCGACATAATCGTTGGCGTCGCCGTCAACGATGATCTTGAGGCCGCGCACGCTGAAGGCGCCGAGCGATTGCCCCGCGGAACCCCGAAGACGCAGAGTCAAGTGATCGGGCGCGAGCTTGCGTCCATTCATCATACGGACGATTTCAGACGACAGACGCGCCCCGATTGTGCGGTCAGTATTGCGAACCGGCAGCATCAGGTTCTGGCGTTCGCCGAACTGGAAAAATGCGTCAAGCGCAGGACGGATGCGCTGGTCGAGCGTATCGCCGACTTCAATCCTCCTTTCGCGTGTCGATCGCGGCGGCTCCACCCCGGAATCGATGCGGACGAGAATCGGATTCAGATCGAGATCGTCGAGATCCGTCGATCCGCGCGACACCTGATCAAGGAGGTCGGCGCGGCCGATGATCTCTTCAAGCGACCGCGCGCCGAGCGCCGACAGGCGGCGGCGAACGTCCTCGGCGATGAACGTCATCAGGTTGACGACGTGGTCCGGCGCGCCGGTAAATCGCGTCCTGAGCGCTTCATCCTGCGTGCAGACGCCGACGGGGCAAGTATTGGAATGGCATTGGCGCACCATGAGGCATCCGAGGGCGATCAGCGAGATCGTCCCAATTCCGTATTCCTCGGCGCCGAGCATCGCCGCGACGATGATGTCCCGTCCGGTCCTTAGTCCGCCGTCGGTTCTAAGCGTCACCTGGCTGCGCAGCTCATTCAAGGTCAACAGCTGATGCGCCTCGGCGAGCCCCAGTTCCCAAGGCGAACCCGCGAATTTGATCGAGGTTTGCGGACTGGCGCCGGTGCCGCCGACATGGCCGGAAATAAGGATGACGTCCGCTTTCGCCTTGGCGACGCCGACCGCGATCGCGCCAATGCCGACGGCCGAGACGAGCTTTACGCAGACGCGCGCGCGCGGATTGATCTGTTTCAGGTCGTAGATCAACTGAGCAAGGTCTTCGATCGAATAAATGTCGTGATGCGGCGGCGGCGAGATCAGCGTCACGCCCGGCGTCGAATGGCGCATCCGCGCAATGAACTCCGTCACCTTGAAGC